>CAZYMD010000021.1:0-27871 GCA_964649005.1 uncultured Pirellulales bacterium | reverse complement strand
GATGTTCCACCTGAAGGCTTCGACAATCATCCTGACTTTATATGGAATATGTTTAGCGGCAAAACATCAAAAACAGGTTCCCTGCAAATCGAATCACCCGGAAACTATGAGATCGATGTGGTGGTCCGCCAATATTCTCCAGGCGACCGTTCAATAAAGGGAGTGGAAGTAAGCATTAATGGTCAGCCCAAGGTAATGGGAATGATAGGTCCAAACGCAGCCAGATTCTGGGAAGGATGGGGCACTATACATTTGCCTAAAGGAGACAATAGAATTGCTTTCAAATCGCTTTCACCTTCCTGGCCGCACTATCAGATAGGACCTGTCCGAATCAGAAATACAGACTCACCCCATCAGGATTCCATTGGCTTGAAAGACCTGAAGATTGTTTTAAGTGAGCAGAGCAGGCCGAATTACTATAATGCCATCCCACCAATTGGTAACTTTATAACACAAGACCTCTCAATGAATCTGTCGACAGGCTTTCACAATCGGTATTTAAGCCCTGCCGTACAAAAGAAATTATGTCGGATTCAATACTCGTGTATTAATCCAGGCATCCTTAAGATACATTCACTAAGGGCTTCCTTTTCGGCTATGGATCAAGACGTTGCAGAGAGAAAGGCAAATGAATTTATACTCATATATCCGGATGGCGGATCATCCCGAAAAATCTCTTCTGAAGATCTCGGAGTGTTCGTTGAATATGTGGCGAACATGACTAAGCAAAAACCAACTCCGGCAAGGTTTGAAATTAACCATTTGTTTGCCCTTTGTGATCTGGCTAAAAGACTGCTTATGCCCTTGGCTTCTCAGGACAATAGTAATACTCAAAGCCAACTCGAACAGAGTTATGTTAGACTCGTACAGGAGGAGATACAGAGACTTGCCGGCTCGTTTTTTCTTGCACGTGGCAAAAAACCTCCAAATGCAAGTTTGATAGACTACCTTGGACCGGAAGCCCTTTGGTGGGGTACATCCTTTTGTGATCCAGAACGTTTAACACCAGATGGCAAATACCTGGACGCATGGGAAAATCCCTATGTGCTCACATATATGGAACAACCCATAAGGATCCGTGTCAAATCGCTTGGGCCAAATGGCAAAGATGACAGTGGAAAAGGTGACGATATAGAAGCCGTAAACCGCGTGTCATTAATCAATTAAAATAATGCTTGGAAACATTCGTTTATTCCTCTGAACAAAAGGCAATGAAATCAGCTTCGCCAGGGTCGGGAGCGTTTGACGTCTTTTAGAACTTCCTTCGCGATGCGAACGTCTTCTGTAATCTCGAAGTCGAACATGCCAGCCAAGATATGGTCGGCGCCGTTCTCGAAGGCATATCGGAAGGCGTTGGCGGGAGGGATGGCCCCGGCTGCCATGACCTTGAATGCAATCCATGGCTTTTCGACTTTTTTCATCACGTCGATGACCAAATCAGGATTCTTGCACCAGTAGCCTGGGACTTCTCTGATTATCTCCGTTAATTCTTCAGGCTTCGGGCCCGTCTGGTAGTTGTGATGGTGGAAAGTCTTGATATAGAAGTCGGCGTTGACGTTTTGCTTCTCACATTCGACTATCGCCCTCAGATCGTGAGCGCCAACACCCGATGGAACGCCATGCTGCTTTGCGATATCGACTGCTTTTGCGATCAAATCCACTCGGCCCTTTGCTACCAGATCGTCGGAGCGAACGCCCCAAAGGTAGATAGCATCGACGCCATCATCGACCAGGCTGCGAACCTGGGCTTCGTATGCTTCCATCTTATCGTCAATCTCAGCGGTCGGGCATATAATCCAGTTCATCTTACCGCCTCTTTCGTTGCGGTATCTCTTGAGGAAACTCACAACACCCGGAGCGGTGTGTATTACCAGCGTATTGACGCCCTGTGATTCGGCTAAAGCCATCGTTTCGAGAATCTTATCAGTGGTGTTGTAATGTGCGGTTAAAGTATAAACGTAGCGTAGGTCCCTGCTGTGTGTAAAGTGCGTCAACAGGTTGCCACCCAAAAGCATACGACTTATCTTCAGGTCGCCTATAGTGCCAGTAGGGAAATCTGTGGCAGGAACCACTTTGCCAAGACCGGTAACGCCACTGGCCGCCACATTCTGACCGGCGGCGCTGCTCGTATTTGCTCCAAGCGCCAAAGCGCCGGCGGAAGTCAGCAATGACGTTTTGATGAACTTGCGACGATCAATATCTGATGACATGTCGAATCTCCTTGCCTTCTGGCAATAACGTTGTTCCAGACTACCTTTGTGCCTTCAGGTCACATGCCATCGTGCACGTTTCAAGGATACCATATCCGCCAGTAAATTCAAAGCACATAGCAGACTCATCAAAGCATCGGTTCGCTACCCGGCGGATCAACCGGCTTTCCCATCTTATAGTCATCCATTACGAAACCGCCCCCGATATCCTGAACGATCGGACCGGCGTTGGAAAAGCCCATACGCTGGTAGTACGCGATTGAGCGAGTGTTGTGTTTGTTGACGGTGAGCCAGAGGGTTGTGATGTTCAACTTACGGCACAATTCTTCAACGAATCCCATCGCCGCTTTTCCCAGTCCATGGCCGCGAGATTGCTTTTGGACATAAATTTTACTGAGCAACATACTTGAACTGTCAACCTGTGGCACTACGCCAATGTAGCCTGTGCACGCCCCATTGTGTTCGATGAGATAGTATTCGTAACCTTCTGCAATCTGTTCTGCTATTGCTCGCTCGCTCTGAAACTTTTCGACCATGTAGTCCACTTGGGCCTGTCCGATGATATTAACGTAATGCTCATTCCAGATTTCATGCGCAAGGCTTGCAACGCTCGCGATATCTTTTTCCGATTCGACGAGTTGAAATTGCGCTGCCACTTTTTGGCTCTCCTTTATTGCATACGTAATTGCTCGAAAGCACTGATATTCTTATACATAGTCACAGCAGATCAATCGCGAGCAATATTCCCTTGCATAGTTAAAGCGTTTTGAGGGACATCGCCACCGGCTTTATATGCTGCTAAAACATCGCTGAAATCATTGCCTACAAGAGAAATACCACGAGTCTTGGACCCCTGAATATTTAGAAATGTGGGCGTTTGTTTTGGAGGTCTGCATGTTGTGATCATTGCATTTTGTACGTTTGTGAAACGCAAAATGGATACAGCGTTCTCATCACAAACAGCGTCGAGCGTGTCGATGAGCATATCTTCGACATCATCACAAACCAGAGCGTGACGCAAATCGGGCTGATCTGTCTTTAATGTAATGTTGCGTAGTTTCAGGCCTTTAACATGGCGGCAGTAGAAGCCCCAGGCTGGTAGTTGTCCGAACATGGTGGATTCGGGGTAAGACGTTTCCTTTTCAGGCACTGAAACAGAAGCCTGCTTTTTCTGACCGCCACCTTCGAAAGAGAGCATAATGTTGCTCAGAGAAATGTTTTCGGCGTGACCGTCGGGCAGGCCTGTGATCGAGCAGCCTGTGGAAGAGCAGTCTGTTGCAACGATATTATTGAGCGTGACGTTTTGAAGGGCGCCGATGGCGGGCTTGGACTGGTCGGGCTCGTAGGTGCGAGCGCGATTGCCCAGGCGGATAAATATCGGGACAGTAACGCCGCGAATAGCGATGTTGGAGATGGCGATGCGATCCATTGTCCCGCCATCGACTATCTCAAGGGCCAGGCCCGCCAGACCACGCTGTCGACCGTAGATAACCTTCGAATAGCGAGGCGAGCAAACAGTGCAATTGCTTATGGTGATGTTCTTAAAGCCCCCGCCCGATTCGGTGCCCATCTTGATTGAGTTGCAGTGGCTCGATACGATGCAGTCGCCGATGGTGACGTTCTCGCATGGCTTCGTGGAGACGCTCTTTAGGACGATACCGTCATCATCTGAATCGACACTACAACCTGTGATGGTAACGTCACGGCAGGAATCAATATTAAGACCATCGTTGTTGAAGCTGACGTGGTTGAAGACGGCAATGTCACGGATAACGAGGCGGTCGCAGTCGATGTAATGCTGCATCCAGGAGCCGGCATTTCGCAGGCGAACGCCTTCTATCAGCACATCCGAGCACTTCTCAAGGATAATGCACTTGGGGCGGGCCCTTGTTTTATCCCGAAAGGAGTCACCCTGACCGTCAATCGTCCCTCGGCCTCGAATCGCTACATTCTTAAGATTCTTCCCTGCTATCATCGCCCATGAAGTGATGGATTTACTGTTCGGATCAACCTTAAAAGGACGTGCGTAGTCGTCGCGATTTCTGCTGCCAAGCAGTGTGGCGCCGGATTCTATCTGGAGCGTGACATTGTCGCGGAGGTAGACAGTTCCGGTAGTCCATCGCCCTGCTGAAATGGAGACTACGCCCCCACCTGCGACAGCACATTTATCTATTGCGGCCTGGATAGCTTCTGTGCAAAGCGTTTCGCCATCATGTCTAGCGCCGAAATCTCTGATGTCATACGAAGCAAAAACAGGCATGGAAATCAGAAACAATACTGAAATAATCAATAGCCTTTTCATCGTTAGCCTTTCATTTCTTATGCGATGGAATCGGTATTTCTACATTATTATCCAGAATGCCGCCGATATTAGGATCGCCATTAGAATCCCAAGTAAATGGCTGAATGCGAGTGCAACGATCCCAGCCTGCGCCTTTATGCTTTGCAGTATGGAATACTATCCAGTCTTCGGTTTCATCGAGTGACTTGGTGAAAGATGCGTGACCTGGAGAAAAAATCGTTTTACTGCTTGTAAGAACAGGGATGGCTTTCTTGCGCCACGATGAGGGCTTTTGAGGATCATCCCCAACAAGCTTCAACTGCCCCAGGCAATAATCATCGGTCCAGCTTCCGCTGGCGGAGTATATGATAAATAGATCATAACCATGTTTTAGAACTTCGGGGCCTTCATTAACCAGCGGATCGCCAATTTTCTCCCAATCATACTCGGGTTTCGAAATCATAATTCGTTGCCCAGAGATAGTGGTCGGATCGCTCATGGGGGCAATATAAAGATTCTGGCCAACGTTCATGTCACCTTCCCAGCCCGACCAGATAAAATACAGCTTGCCCATAAATTGCATCACAGTGCCGTCGATGGCCCACTTATCCGTTGAATCGTAAATCTTGCCTTTGAAGGTGTATTGCCCCGCCGGGTTGTTCGTCTTGCTTTGCAAAACATACATGCGATGGTTATCGTTGTTGCCATCGTCTGCAGCTACATAAATATACCAACGACCCTGTAGAAAATGCAGCTCAGGTGCCCAGAGTTCTCTGGACCAACTCTTGCCACGCTCAGGGCGCCAGACCCGAGTACCCTTAAATTGAACCGCATCTTGTAATCGGTCACTTGAGTTTACCCAAATGGCGCCTCTATGTGAATAGCAATAATAGTAAAGCCCATCCTGTCTTATCACCCAGGGATCGTGACCATTGGGAGCAACTGGATTTCTAATAGTATTCTGTTCGGCGTAAACAAAACTCACCACACAAATTGTCAAAAGCATGGGAAGTCGAAAACGTCGCATAGGCATAATGACCGTTTCCTGTCGTTTACAAGCAGTGAAATACGTTTGAGACCTCAGTCCTACAATAAGTGTGGCTATAGTTTTCTATAGACACGAACGTAGTCGATCTCAAAACGTACGGGAAATTCCGTTTGCGTTGGGTCGCCACCCTGCGTGCCCCCAATAGCGAGATTCAGCAAAATGTAGTGTGACTCACGAAACGGATTCTTGCCCTCACTATCCTGGTTGAACGTTCCGTTGAGATCGACAGCGTTCAAAAGCTTGTCATCAATATATAGCTTTATACTGTCGGCGTCCCAGTCCATCCGCCAGACGTGGAATTTCTTAGACCAGTCTGGATCGTTGAAATCTGTAATCGGCTTTCTGAGATCGTCCCATTTCGCCACCCATCGTCTATCCGTCCCCCAGGCGGCGTTCGCCAAAAGGATGCCTCGATAGTACTCCATGATATCGATCTCGCCGCAACCAGGCCAAGAGCGTGCAGTACCCAAAGTCCAGAAGGCGGGCCACAGGCCAGACCTCGTATCGATTCTGCCTCGCATCTCGAAGCGTCCATATTGCCACTTGTGCAGGCCTCTTGTAATCAGACATGCGGAAGTATACTCAGCATATTTCCTACTGCTCTTCCAGTTCCTGCTTCCCTCCATGTAGCGAGAATTAGGTTTACGCTCGCGCTTGCCCTTGATAACAAGCAGACCGTTAGCGCACTGGGCATTTTCAGGCTGGTACCACTGAAGCTCCTCATTGCGGACAAAGCCCCGTTCGTAGGTCCAGTTGCAGGGATCGGGCCGACCGTCCTTGTTGAACTCGTCCGCCCAGACAAGGCTATATCCGGTTGGCGGCTGATTGCCCGCAGTGACGTGAGTCGCAGTCGGTGGCGTTTGCTCCGCGAAGGCCAATGAAGCCATCGCAAGTAAGATATTCACAACAAAGATAACATTCCAGCGTTTCATAATACTCCTTTGCTTCGTCGGTGCATAGGTCGTCTGCGCCGCAAGCTTTGGCGTAAAATAAGCTACGTTCGCAACTGTTAAGCCAACAGCAGATTCCAATATAGTATTGCCGTCTACACAATGATGTTAAGTAGATACCTTTGAATATGCAACACATTTCGCAACAGGTCAATCCGATCAATCGAATCATATAGGACAGTCTGGTTGACAGATTGTTTGTATGTCGATATCGTATCATTCGATATCAAAATTGAATTGTCAGGGATCAGGATACAAAATCCGCATCCATCGTTTTCATGAATGTTGGAGGATATTATGAAGCCGCCTGCAGAATGCCTAAAGCAACCTACAAAATCCCTGATATTGTTTATCATGCTTTGCATGTTCTTATGGCATGGCCCCATATCAGTGTGCAATGGCGAGACTCCAGAAGCAACCGAAGTCACTGAACTGGAATTGTCCGACGCTACTGATCCGGCCGAGCCAACCTCAAGATCAAAAAGCAGAGGCGTTGTAAAGATAGCCACGCTCGGGCCACAGCCATTCAATATCGGAGCGAACGCCAAACCACAGGAAGTGGTGAATAGAATGATCGCTCACTGGAAGGGTCGATTTGACCAGGTTTTACCCGATAAGCCCGATCTTATTGTCGTGCCTGAAGCCTGCGACAGGCCAGGCGGTTTCTCTTTCGAAAAACGTCTGGAATACTATCGGGTGCGAAAGAATCAGATACAGAACTTCTTCGCCAAGGTAGCCAAAGAAAATAAATGCTATATGATTTATTCCGCAGCCAGAGAAATGGATGATGGCACATGGCGAAACTCCAGCGTTTTGATCGACCGTAAGGGCCAGATCGCAGGCATCTATAACAAGAACCACGTCGTTATCGAAGAGACCACCAAAGCCGGGATTCTCTGTGGCAAAGATGCACCCGTTATCGAATGTGATTTTGGCAAGGTCGCAATGGCGATATGCTTCGATCTTAACTTCGATGAGCTGCGACTAAAATACGTAAAGGCAAAGCCCGACCTGATTATATTCTCATCAATGTATCATGGCGGGCTCATGCAGTCCTACTGGGCATATTCGTGCCGTAGCCACTTCGTCGGCGCAGTATCGGGGCTGCCTTGTGAGATTCGCAACCCCCTGGGTGAGATAGTAGCATCTAATACAAACTATTTCGACTACGTGGTTGCGACAGTTAATCTGGATTGTCGCCTTGTCCATCTGGATTACAATTGGGGACGCCTGCGAGCGTTGAAGGCAAAGTACGGCCCCAAAGTCAAAATCAAAGACCCTGGCTACCTTGGCTCGGTCCTTATAACAAGCGAGCACGAAACAATAAGCGCGGATGAAATGATCGAGGAATTCGAAATAGAACTGCTCGATGACTATATGGCGAGGGCTCTGGCCCATCGACACAAACCCGGAAATATGGAATGAGGAGAATGACATGAATACCGTGAATCGTCGTGAGTTTATGAAACGTTCGGTCGGCGCCGCGGCTGTCGCTGTACTACCCTATAGCAGCGTACGTGCAGCCAATGAGAAAATCGTTATAGGCGTAATGGGTCTGGGAGGCCGAGGGACTTACCTTGCCGAGAAGTTTGCAGACAGACCTGATACTGAGATTGCATATCTCTGCGATCCGGACACGAGGCGCTTTGCGCGTGCGCGAGAAGCAGTTGAAGAAGTCCAGGATCGAAGGCCTCAAATGGTTCAGGATTTCCGGAAGATTCTCGATGACGATAGCGTCGATGTCCTCATAAATGCAACACCCGACCACTGGCATGGACTTGCCACGATAATGGCTTGCCAGGCGGGAAAGGATGTCTATGTTGAAAAGCCGATGGCGCACAACATCTGGGAAGGCAGGAAGATGATCGAGGCCGCACGCAAGTACAAGAGGGTCGTGCAGGTTGGCATGCAGTCTCGAACAGCCCCCTACGTGAAAAAGGCCAAAGACTATATCGATTCGGGCAAGTTGGGCAAGGTCTACCTCGTCCGCGTCTTTAATATGATGAAGCACCCGAAGCAAACAGCGAGGCCGGGACAGCCTGTGCCGCAAGGATTCGATTACGATCTGTGGTGTGGGCCCGCCGCCAAATTGCCTTACGATCCAAGCAGGCAATGGCTCAACCAGTGGGAATACAGTTGCGGGCCGATTGCGGGCGACGCAGTTCACCAAGTGGATCTGGCCAGATATCTCCTTAACGATATACCCTACCCCAAGACTGTTTCGCAAATGGGAGCTATTTACAATCTACAGGACGGCAGGGACACTCCTGATACGCAACTGGCATTGTTCGATTACGACCAGCTTACCCTGTCGATGGAGTCGACCCTCTGGACGCCTTACATGAAGAAAATACCGTCTGGCACGCGCGATTCGGATAAGTTCCCCAACTGGCCCTTCTGCAGTACGAGGGTAGAGGTCATGGGAACCGATGGTTTCATGTACTTCGGCAGACACGGTGGGGGTTGGCAGGCTTACGACTCGAATGGAGAGATAGTACGTTCGCAATATGGTCGTCAGGCGGATAAGGAACACCAAGACAATTTTATCGAGTGCACTCGGACGCGAAAGCGACCCAATTCCGACGTGGAAAAAGGGCACCATTCCGTCTTGCTGTGCCACTTGGCCAATATTTCCTATCGCGTAGGCAACCAGAGGCTTGTATTCGATTCTAAGAACGAAACTATTGTCAACAACAACGACGCCAATAAGCTGTTGAAACGCCAGTATCGCAAACCGTGGGTAGTGCCTGACGAAGTATAAAAGCTAACGTTGTAAAAAGAAGCTGGATTTTTAAACACAGGAAAGAATATATGCAGCATAGAGTCTGGTTGTCTTTGGGCATTATACTGGTGCTCTGTCATTGCTCCTATTGCAAGTGGATGGATATCAACAACTTGAAACTCCGACAGGAGCCTACCGAACTGGGCGGCCCCAGAATAATCATCGAATACGACATCAATGAGCCCAACATCTCACCAACGACTCCGGCCTACGTTTTTATCCGATACAGCGGAGACGCCGGTGATACCTGGCAATTGATCCCAAACGCTGCACTGCGCGGCAACGGCCATGACATAGTCAAAAAAGCCGGGCATAAGGAAGTAGTATGGTGGGGAACGGACCAGACCAGCTTCAACGATCTGGTAATGGTGGAAATTCGTGTACGTGCGATTGCGATGGCACAGGTCCCCGCAGGGAAATTCGCCATGAAGGCGCTTCCGGGTGGCGGCCGGGATGAATCCAAAACCACCAGGCCCGATTCCGACCTGCCTTTATACTACATCGCAAAATACGAAACGACCATCTCGATGTACGCCGATTACCTCAACGAGGTCGGAGGTGACACAATGGGCTGGAATCGACGCATGAGCAACAGCAACCGATGCGGCATCGAGCAACAAAGCAACAATACGTATACCGTTAAGCCGGACCGAGGTGATTTTCCGATTACATACGTTTCGTGGTACGACGCGGCTGCTTTCCTGCAATGGTGTGGTTTGAAACTGCCAACCGAAGTCCAGTGGGAAAAAGCTCTGCGAGGTGGATTCTATCTGGATGGCGACCAGCCGAAGCAAAAGCCCAACCCAATGCCCGAGAGACATTACCCATGGGGTGATGAGGAACCGGGGGCGGGTGGAATTTGGCGGTGCAATTGCGATGGCCAGGAAGATGGTTTCGAATACACCTCACCTATAGGCAGCTTTAGCAAATACAACAGTCCCTATGGCGTTTGCGATTTAGCCGGTAACGTAGCAGAGTGGACGTTTGATTGGTATTCCACCTCGTATCATGCCGGCCTGGATGGATTCAGGATGGTCAGAGGTGGCTCATGGATGGCAGTCCCAGTCGCCTGCGATGCAATTACCGGCGCGACGCAGTTACCTCTCAAAGAGAGCAGCATCATGGGATTTCGGGGAGTCAGGGCCCCTTAATCTTCGGAGCCTCAGACATATCCGCCAGATCGAACAGAGAGAGCTTAATCTGCTCGTACGGATTTTTAGCGCCATACTCATGGAGACAGGCGACTTTGCCATTACCCAGAACCACCAGATCGGAATACGCGCTGGGCCCATTGTGCAGCACCTTTTGAAGAGGCCAGGTTTTGCCATCATCAAAGCTGGCGCGAACGGTCATATTTACCCTGCCTGTGGAACTTGCTGGATTCGAGAACAGGATGATATTCTTGCCCCCATCCACAGGCCATGAATACCGGCGAATACTCGCCTGGCAGATCGGCTCTATCAAGGCTTCGTCGAAATGCTGGTCATTCCAGGTAATGCCACCATCTGTGCTATAGGCAACCTGGCGATTCTTCTTCGAGCGGTCGTAGTTCCTCATATTCAACATAAGACGGCCATCGGTCAGCTCAACAACTTCACATTCATTAACCTTGTCCTGAGGCGTACTCCCGCCCAACTGCCATGTCTCGCCGTGATCGTCGCTATAGATAACATGCGAGTAGTAGTGCTTAGTGCCGGCTTCGATGTGGTCGCATGGAACGACCATACGTCCGGCGTGAGGACCTTTTTCGATCTGAATTCCGCCCCCCGGACCGGTTGCATACCACGTCCAATCAGGCTTCTTAGCGATATCAGTAATCTCTTTGGGGGCCGCCCATGTTTTTCCATCATCGGCCGATGATGTCACGTACACCCGCCGGCTATCCTTGCTCGTCTTGGCGATGATCTGGCTTTCACGATCATCCCCGCGATTCCATGTCATCAGCAGCCACACAGTACCGGTCTGCCTGTCCACGATGGGACATGGATTTCCGCAGGTATTACTTTCATGATTCCAGACAACCTGCTGGGTGCTCCATGTAGCTCCATTATCAGTCGAACGCCTGCAAAGCAAATCGATGTCACCAGCATCCGAAAGCCCCTTTTTCCTGCCCTCGCAAAAAACAAGCACAGTTCCTTTTGTAGTTACGGTAATGGCAGGGATCCGATAGGTATGATATTCCCCCTGTCCACTTTGCCACACAACAGTTTGGGAAATATCATCAGCAATAACAACATTCACTAATGAAAGCAGTAAAAGTAACCTAATCCAAAAACACATCGTCTCGTCGCTCCTTTTGAGAATAGTTATTTGTCATCCAATCTTAGCTCTAATACTGTATTGTCCCCTTGAGAGTATTTTAAGATTTCGTAAATGCCACAGGAAACCAGGCAGGACCTCTTTTTCCTGAAGATAAGACCATTGCTCAACAACTTTTATGTTTTCCCCGAACGACTCGATGTCCTTTGCATCATGCACGCCGAACTGAAATGACGTGCCTGCATCTACTCCAAGGTAACGTTTCATTTTATATTCGACAATCTTTTTCCTAAGTCCCCTTGTGTATCTCTCATTGACTACGTCGAAAGCGATATACGATTTGGAAAACGATTGTGACAAGACGCAAAATAAGTGCCTCACTCCCTCTTCGGGCAGATACATAAACAAACCTTCGGCGAGAAACATCACGTTTTCTCTTTGCATCGATAGCACTTCTTCGATCCACATGTCTTCAAGAACGGAACAACCTATCATTGGATAAGTAACAATGTCACCCAAAATCTCTTTCTTCAGCTCAATTAGCTGGGGTAAATCCACCTCGACATATTTCCAGGGCTCCTTTGAGACGCGCCAATATCTCGTGTCGAAGCCACATCCAAGACTCACAACCAATCCATTGGGGCTCTCTTGAAGGAAGTTTTTCGCATAAATATCGTATTTCATCGCCCTCAAAGTGAGGTACCTTGCTAACGTTGATGGCATCTCCCTATCCAGGACTCTGGCATATAGCTCAGCAGGCAGCAAAGGTTTGATTTTCTCCAGGCACTCACAGCCAACAGTATCTGTAATAATCGGATCGGGCTTTCGAGCCTCAACGACCCTTCCCTTCAACGTAATCAGTGATGTTTTTGAAACTTCGCTTAAAATACCTATACCACCTTTCTTGTCATGCCTACGGTTCCTGTTCCTCCGATACAAGCTCAAAAAGTCCCGACAGATCTTTGGGTATGTGCCTGGGTGAGCCTGTCTCAGCATCGATAAATACCCAATCCGTCGCGCCCTTGGCGAGAACGGCATTGTCGGTTTTACGCAGGATTTTGTATTTACGCAGAGAGCGCACCTTTCGGAAATTGGAGACCCACGTAAGGACGGCGATACTCTCACCCGCGAAGGCGGGTTGAAAATACTCCACATGATGCGACCTCACGACCCAGATCGCCCCGGCTGCCCTTGTCGCCTCGGTACAGCCTCGCTGGTCCGAATGGCGTATGGCGGCTTCCTGCATCCATCTAACGTACTCGACGTTGTTCGCATGGCCGTTTTCGTCAAGGGCCTCTTCTGGCACCGTAAATTCGTAACGATATATATTCGACATGTCAGTTCCTGTTGCCTTCAATGATTGTTATAGCGGCCTTTATTCCATCGGCGGCACTGGATATAATTCCACCTGAGTAGCCGCTCCCTTCCCCGACCAGATATAGGTTTTCAAAACCAGCACAGAGACCATTCTTTTCGCGCAGGACCTGGATCGGAGAAGAGGTTTTGCTTTCAAGCCCCATGATCGCACCTGTCTCGAATCCCTTCACTTTTCCGCTGAACTCCCTCAGACCTTCCGCAATTGAATCGCTTACTTTGGAAGGCAGCAACTCCCACAGTGGCGCAGGCTTTAGTCCCAGTGGATAGCTCGATTCGACGATCCCAGTTGATTCCTTGCGATTTAGAAAATCCTGTATGATGCAGAATGGGGCCTGATATCCGCCGCAATAGCGGTAAAATTCCTCTTCCAAAGATGCCAGCCAATCCAGAGCTTCCAATGGGGAAACTTGCCTGCCAAGGAGGTCGTTCAGATTAATTGCGGCCACGCAGGCGGCATTCGCGAATTTACCCTTTCTTTTATAAAGGCTCATTCCGTTTACGATGTTAGTGTTCTCATACACAGCAGCGGGGACAACGACACCACCCGGACACATGCAGAATGTGTACACCGGCAGATTGCCCCCGGCTTTTGACGTAAGGCGATACTCGGCTGCCTTTACACCGGGCAGACTCTCGCTCCCCCATTGTGCAAGGTTGATGATTTCCTGAGGATGCTCCACCCTGCTTCCTATTGCAAAGTTCTTCGTGCGAAACTTCACCCCCCTGCCAATGAGCATTCGGTAGGTCTCATATGCGGAATGTCCCGGAGCAATGAGAAAGTGATCCGCTTCAATACTGCCCGAGCTTGTTATAGCTTCGACAATCCTCCCACCTTCGGTTTTCAAGTCTTCCAGAAGAGTCTCGAAGAGTACTCTTCCACCGATCCCGAGAAATTCTTCTCTGAGATTCTTTACAATCTTCCTGAGATTATCACTGCCGAGGTGTGGATGCGACATGTACGCGATCTCTTCCGGGGCGCCGGCCTGGATATAGCTGGAGAGAATGAACTGTTTTTCTCTGGATATGTGCTTGCTTCGAGAAGTCAGCTTTCCATCGGAAAAGGTGCCCGCCCCACCTTCGCCAAATGCATAGTTACCAAGAGGATCGAACGCACCTGTCTTTTCGAACGCCTTGATTGCTCTTGCCCTCTTGCTTACATCCGAACCTCTTTCAATGATAGTCGTGTTTATCCCTGCCTTTTGGAGGACGAACGCAGAGAAGAACCCGGCCGGACCGCTGCCAACAACGAGGGCCTTATCCGTTCTTTTGCGATAGACGATGTTCAAAGAAGGCCACGCAGGCCGCTCTGGACCCTCAATTTCCTCCGACACGACAGAAACACGCACCAGCCAGTGGATATCACTCTTCTTCCTCGCATCGAGACTCTTGTTTTCTATTCTGTACGAAAAATCTCTGATTCCCAGCTTGCTGGCGATACCGGCGAGCAGATGGGTCTCGTCATAATTCGTGGGCAGCTTTAGTGATACCTCTGTATATCCCATTATGCTACGATTCGGCCTTTCGAAAACTCAACGGTGCCATTAGACAAATCAATGCTTTCGGATTGTGGCCGTGGCCATCCGAAAGCACATAATCACTGTGAGGACAATTGTATCTGGAAAAGGGCAAAAGCGATAGAAGTGTTAGCAAGTAAGATTTGCAAAGGTAGCATGCGAATCCCATAAAAACAACGGGAACCGCAATACATCCCACATTCGCCAGCCCACATTTCAAGGACTGTGGAACCTGCGGAAACGGATAAAAACAAAACCAAGAAGGGCAATCCCCACAATTACCACTGCGTAAACCACTCTTCGATTCAGGGCGCGCAACTTCTCCGTTGTCGGATGAGTGATGCTCTTTGGCGGAATATCTGGCGCCGCCTGCAGCAGAGGTTGGCTAAATGTGCTCCTCAGTGGCGCCTTTATGAACTGGTAGCGATCAGGCAATTCGAACTGGTTATAGCTGAGAAACTCCTTGTCGTGAGAAACATCGAATGGATCGCTGGTGAAAGGAAGAATCATCGGAAACTGACCTGAGAGATCGTTACATAACGTCAGCCCATTGGCATCGAGCGAATAGGCGTTGATAAACAAGTATTTTCGGAAGACCTGGCCGATCCATTTGTCCGCCTCATGGTCATGATAGCCAAGCTTTACTTTGTCCTGATGGTGCCCTTTTAGAAGCTCGAATTTACCATCTCCATCAAGGTCACACTCCCACGTATAGGAAACATCTCTAATAAAGAACGAAACAAGCCACCATTCGCGTTCGTGCTGAAACAGATAGTATACGTTACCGTTGTTGGCATTTCCGGCATTACCGCCGGCGTAGAGAACAAACTTAAGATCTTGCAATCCATTATCATCGTAGTCGCAGACATGAGCAGGAAGGGGAACGCCAAGAATACCGAGGCTGGAGTCGCTTCTGAAGGTAACGATTGAGTCATTCCGGCCGGCAACCTCGATGGCCGGTTCAAAGCGGCCATCGGCGGTATGATTGGAGCATCTGACATTCAGGGCGCTGCCATCTCCGAAGAAACGATCGACGGCCAATGTGGCTTGTGAGCCTGAATCGCTCACCCATGCATTCACAACTCGCGTTTGAGCTGCCGGAAGCACGCCGAAAGCGACCTTGCCTTCATACCTGATTCCGAATCCGGACAATGGGCTCGCGAGTAACAACACGTCCGCCAAAACCATAGCGATTAGCGTATCATGTTTGATCAGCATGGCTTTCTCCCTGCCAATAGATCTCCTATACGAACTCAAGTAGTGCCGCCAGCCATTACGCAGCGTCAGTTGGCTGAAAGCTTTAGAGTGCCTAACAAAATGAACCGTCGCACCGAAAGGCAGCGATTTTGCATCTGGCAAGAAAGGCGAAGCAAGCCATCCGAAGATGGTCGATGTCCGCCGTGGCGTAGCGCCGTCCAGAGGCAAAAGGAGTCGCTTGAATGCAGAGTCATTTTATTAGGTGCTCTTAGTATAGTCGGCATCCAGTTCCTGTAAATAATTTTGTATACAGGATTTAAGCCCGCAGGAACAGACCTGGAATAGGATCGACTAAAGCCTTGGATGGTGGTGATACGAATCCTCCATATGGGCCCGACACGAAAAAGAGACTCTCGTAGCACAAATTTTTGAAACCTCTGAATAACTCGGTCCTTTTGAAAACCACCCTGCTTTATGATGCTCTTGAGGCAGTTTTTCTCTGAGGCAAGGTAGTTTTTCATATGCATCTTTTCTATGTAAACCGGGTTTTTTCATAAAAATAGAAAAAATATGCTTGCTTTTATGCCGATAACTGGAATATAATGATATTTTTCCCGCTTTTGATGGAGGGGGTGTGTAAGTACACACCGGTTACCCGTAATCCTCGGCACAAGCAGGGAATCACTATCCAGTCAGCGTGGCTGAATTGTGATAGTTGCCCGAGGTTTCAACAGGCGGAGTAGTTAGTCAGGTTGTTGAGTTTCACTTAGAAAGATGGTTTGAAAGAACGATGGAAAAGATCAGTAAGATTCGGAATATAGGTATCTCGGCGCACATAGACTCGGGTAAAACGACTTTGAGCGAGCGCATTTTGTATTATGCAGGCCGCATTCACCGCATGAAGGAAGTTCGCGGTGGAGAAGGCGGAGCGACGATGGACTTCATGGAGCTTGAGCGTGAGAGGGGTATTACGATCACCTCGGCAGCCACACAGGTTATATGGAGCGACAAGAGCATCAACCTTATTGACACTCCCGGGCACGTGGATTTCACGGTGGAAGTGGAGAGGTCGCTGCGCGTCTTGGACGGAGCAGTCATGGTGCTTTGTGCGGTGGGAGGTGTTCAGAGCCAGTCGATTACTGTGGATCGGCAGATGAACCGTTACCGCGTGCCCCGAATTGCCTTTATCAATAAGATGGACCGTGTTGGGGCCGATCCTGAACAAGTACGGCGGGACCTAACAGAAAAGCTGGGCCTGAACGTGGTCCCCATCCAGATCAATATGGGTGTCGGGGAGAACTTCCGCGGCGTTATCGACCTGATCACCATGGAAGCAATCACTTTCGAGGGCAAGGATGGCGAGAAAGTCGTGCGAGGCGTAATCCCCGCCGAATACGCTGATGATGCCTTAACGGCCCGACATGAAATGCTCGAGGCCCTGAGCATGTTCAACGATTGTCTTCTCGAAATGCTTCTGGAGGACCAACAAGTGGATCAGAAGCTCATCAAAAGGGTCATTCGCAGCGCCACGATAAACCGAGATATCGTACCGATGATGATGGGCTCGGCATTCAAGAATAAGGGGGTTCAGCCCCTAATGGATGCAGTGTGCGACTTCCTGCCCAGCCCGATGGACCGTTCGAGTTTCGCCCGCGACCACAACAATGAGGGAACCGAGACTCCTCTTGCGAGCGATCCGGACGCACCGTTGGTGGCGATGATCTTCAAGATCGCTGATGAATCCTTTGGCCAGTTAAGTTACGTTCGCATCTACCAGGGGACAATCATCAAAGGTCAGCAGTACAACAATGTAAGGACAAACCGCAGATTGCGAATCGGACGGATCGTGCGGATGCACGCCAACGACCGCGAGGACATTCCCGACGCAGGGCCTGGTGATATTGTCTCCCTCGTGGCGGTCGAGTGCGCAAGTGGAGACACTATTTGCGGCGATGGCATCAACTATTCGCTCGAAAGTATTTTCGTAGCCGACCCGGTTATCAGCCTGTCGATTACACCTTCCAGTTCCGCCGACCAGGAACGAATGGCAAAGGCGCTGAGTCGATTCATGAAAGAGGACCCTACCTTCCGAGTCTCAACAGACCCTGAAACGGGCCAGACGATTATCGCCGGGATGGGCGAGCTGCACCTGGATGTTTACGTCGAGCGGATGCGTCGAGAGTTCAAAGCAGAGGTTACGGTTGGTATGCCCAACGTCAGTTATCGGGAAGCTCCAACGGTCGAAGCCAAATTCGACTATCGCCACAAGAAACAGACTGGCGGCTCAGGTCAGTTTGCACACGTGGTCGGTCGGTTGATCCCGCTGACCCAGGATGCGGAGTCAACTTACGAGTTCGAAGACAATATCACCAGTGGACGAATTCCCACTGAATACATTCCCGCCGTAAATAAGGGTTTTCAGGCGGCGATGAAGAAGGGGCCGCTGGCGGGATACGAGATCGTCAGCTGCAAGATGTGCCTGGACGATGGATCTTCCCATGCGGTGGACTCAAGCGAAATGGCATTCCGAATTGCCGGGCGAGACGCCTTTGTCGATGCGTTCAAGAAATCACGGCCTTGCCTGCAGGAACCAATCATGAAGGTTGAGGTTGAAATGCCAGGTGAGTTTCAGGGACCAATCATCGGCGATCTCAACTCGAGAAGAGGTATTATCCTTGAGACAGAAGCCAAGGAGCACTACACCGTCGTACGGGCCGAGGTGCCGCTGGCGAACATGTTTGGCTACGCGACGGTCGTTCGCGGAATGAGTAAGGGAATGGCGACGTTTACGATGGAGATGTCACGCTATGCACAGGTCCCTATGAAGCTCGCCGAGGAGATCATCAACCGGCGAAGGGAAGAGGCCGAGAAGGCTGCAAGCAAGTAGACTGCTATAAAGACGGGATGAATTCAACGTAGAACAGCTCGTTTATATTCATGCAGCAACTGCAACCTGATCGAATGAGCTTTAATTGCGCACGTGAGGCTTGTATTCCTCCGCCCTGTGACGCACGATTTCACCGTCGATCATATAAATAACATCTTCGGCTATATTCGTGGCGTGGTCGGCTATACGCTCCAGATGCCGCGATGCCGACAGCAGGTGCAACAGGGCCTCTGTATGTTCGGGAGAGCGTGCGATAGCGTCCTGGACAATCAAATACATCTCACGATTGAGCGCATCCACCTCATCGTCACAAACACAGACGTCGTGAGCCAGTTGCACGCTGAGGTTGACAAGAGCGTCGAGACTTTTCTTCACCATCGTCTGGGCCTTGTTGGCCATACCTACGAAATCAAACCTGATGTCAACAGGCGGTTGAACCGCAAGGAAGGCGGCGCGTTCGGCGATATTGACCGCAAGATCCCCGACTCGTTCAAGATCGTTGTTTATTTTCAACACTGCTATGATGAATCTAAGATCGATTGCGACCGGCTGGTGAAGCGCGAGAATCTTCAGACAAGCCTCTTCGATTTCGACCTCCATTTGGTCGACCTTGATGTCCTTTTCGATTACGCTCCTGGCCAGCACCTCGTCACGGTTCTCGATGGCTAACGTCGCCTCGCGGACACTCATTTCGGCCATGGCGCCAAGGGTAAGGATGTCCTTCTTCAGATTCTCGATTTCTCTCTGTAAATGCACGGGCATAACAGTGTCCCTTCTTCTTTGGATCAATATCTCACTTCGTACTTGGTCCCGGACCCAACCGGGTGCGTATGCTCACGGTCCTGGAAAAGTATCTGTCCCTCCTTGTCGGCCGCCAACGTGCTCCTGATGTAATCAAATGTGTCGGGTAGCTCGTTTATTATCTCAATGCGGCTCCACGGAACCACCCTGACCATCAGCCCTCCGATCTGAATATCATCCGGCCTGTTCACCATACGACCGAAATGGTATGTCCTGCAATGCAGTCTCACGTAGGATTCTGTAATGTCCAGAACCTTGCCGACCAGAATATGGTTGTGGGCTTCAGGATAGTTCTTTATCGTCCGGACCTTCCAGATCACCGGTGGCCTGAGCGGATCAGGTTTATTAGCCGAATCTGCCTGTGACATAGTCTTCTGTCTCCTTTTTACCTGGATTGCTGAATATCTTTGATGTTGTATCGTATTCTATAAGTTCGCCGAGGCAGAAGAATGCGGATCTCTCACTGACTCGTGCAGCCTGCTGCATATTATGGGTTACTATGACAATGGTGTACTCGCTCTTGAGCTGTTCTATCAGGTCTTCTATTTTCCCCGTCGCGATCGGATCAAGAGCGGAACATGGCTCATCCATCAGGAGCACCTGCGGCTTCGTCGCAAGCGCCCGAGCTATACACAGGCGTTGCTGCTGGCCACCCGAAAGGGCAAGAGCCGATTTCTTGAAGTCGTCTTTCACCTCATCCCAAAGAGCGGCGCCTCGAAGGCTCTGCTCGACAATGCGCTGTAGGTCGGACTTCTTCTTAATACCCTGCAGCCGCGGCCCATAGGCAATATTGTCAAAAATGCTTTTGGGAAATGGATTCGGCTTCTGGAAAACCATCCCCACCTGCTGACGCAGATTGACAAGATTTACACGCTTGTCGTAGACATTCTGGCCGTCCACCAGGAGCCTGCCTTCCGTACGAACGTGAGGAATCAAATCATTCATACGATTGATACTGCGCAGAAACGTGCTTTTACCGCACCCGCTGGGACCTATTATTGCGGTGACACTCTTCGGGTGGATGTCCATGTCAATGTTCCGAACGCCTGCTTTGGAGCCATAATAGAGGGTGAACTTCTCAGCCTTTATGATTACAGGAGACTCGTTCGATAAGGACCCGCCGCCATCCTTTCTGGTTTTTTTCTCGACTCTCAGAGCGCGCACCAGCTTTGGCTTGACATTGTCATTTACAGAGGCCGATATCGACATATCGTGTTCCTTTTCCGACATTTACAAAACTCTTTTCTTGTTAAATATTTTAATGTCCCTTGAGTTTCTTGAAGACTCGCGAACGCAGAACGATAGCGACAGCGTTAAGGCATAAAATGAGCCCGACGAGCGTCATGACCATGCCATATTGATTGTGTGGGACCATCATCGAGAGCCTGTCCCCAACGGCAATATCGTAGCTGCCATATGAAAGCGTCGTCGTTGAATCGAATATGGACTTTGGTATTGGCCCTGATGATACGGCCCCCGTAAACAGTATCGGCGCCGTCTCACCCGCAATCCTGCTAAGGCTCAATATAACGCCCGTCAATACACCAGGCAAAGCTGCCGGCAGGACGACTGTGACAAATGTTCGAAAACGGCTGGCGCCGAGCGCCAACGAGGCTTCCTTATAGGTCTGAGGCACGGAGCGTATTGCCTCTTCGCTGGCGCGTATCATAACTGGAAGCGTGAGCACTGCAAGTGTAAGAGAGGCCGCAAGAATACACGGTTTGGACTCAAAGCCAAGAAGTGGGAATAGAAACAGGACGAAGAACGCCAAGCCAAACAGACCGAAGACTATGCTTGGCACGCCCGCCAGTGTATTAATGCACATTCTGATTATCCGAATCACCTGGCCATCATTTGAACACTCGACGAGGTAAGCTGCGGAGATAATGCCGAGAGGCACGGTAAAGAGCATTCCAAGGACCGTGATGAGAAGAGTCCCTATGATTTCAGGTCCGACGCCGCCGAAGAAGTGGCTTACATAGCTACCGTCGATGAAGTACTGCCAGTAGAATGTCAACTTGGGATTTAGCATATCCTGCAGATGCTCAGGAACGAATTTGAACAAGGGCTCAAGAGCTGTACCGGCAAACTGCTCCACCCTTGGAGTTCTTTTTTTGACCAGCGGTTTCCCAGGTCCTTGCTCAATCCATTGCTCGGCCACGAGCAGCCTGTCCAGTAGATTCTGTGCCTGGTCCCACCGCGTGGCGCCATACTGTACGCTCAGCAGAGCCCTGGCCGGCTCGTCCGGACGAGGCCCCAACAGACCGTTTATTTCGTCGGAGCCGAAGAGTATGATCTCTACTTCTTCAAGCCCCTCTACGTATTTCTGGAACCTGCTGAGGTCAACCTTCTCAGCTATCGCCAGGAAATCCGCAGCCATTGAAAAAAATCCATCGGCAACCGTCCCCTTTAGACGCTCGTCGCTCTTGTAACGCAGAACGTAGTCAACATTCTCCCTGATCAGCTTGATATCCCTGCTCGCAAACGCCTCTTCGAGCTTGTTTCGAATGTCTTTTGAAACCGAACGCAACTCCGTATAGAGATCTCCCGAAATACCCTTTTCACGCAGTTCCTGGCCGAATTCTCTGTGCATTTTCCTCGCTGTATCGATCGAGGAATCCGTATCAATTCCTTTTCTGAATTTGTCAATCGTGTCATAAATGAAAGCACGAGACTTCTGAACCTCGGCAATTTCCTTCTCCAGAACTTCGGAACTGCCGCGGTTAAAGAGAGCCATTTGCATCCTGCGAAATTCAACGGTCCCCTTGAAGACAACAGCGCCGGAGCCCCGCCATATCATGGGCCCCAGAACAGCCACCAGAATGAACGACAAGAGAATGACCGACGAAGCGGTCAGCACCGTGAAAATCTTGTCAAGAATACCTCGCACTGTCTGTCTCATTGTCAGTTCTTACCCGTCGCCTTCTTAGCGCGAGACATGAAGTACTCGCTCACAATATTCAGAGAGAAGGTTAACACCAATAATATAATTCCTACAGCGAACAGAGACCTGTAGTGATCGGAGCCTTTTGCCGTTTCGCCCATGTCGCCGGCTATCGTAGCAGTCATCGTGCGAACAGACTGTGAAAGATCCCACCAGGGACTCGGAATCTGGCTTGCATTGCCCGAGGCCATCCAAACAACCATCGTTTCACCGATAGCTCTCATCATACCAAGAACAACTCCAGCGATTATACCGCTGTTCGCGGCTGGTACCACCACGTGAAGTGTCGTCTCAAGTCGGGTCGCGCCGAGACTGTAGGAAGCTTCTCGCAGCTCTCGGCCCAGGGCCGAGAGAGAATCCTCGGCTACGCTTATTATCGTTGGCAGAGCCATAACCGCCAGAATAATCGATGCATTCAGAGCATTTGTTCCCGTCGGGAAACCAAGATGCTTCTGCATCAGCGGAGCCATCACAAGCACTGCAAAAAATCCATAGGCAACCGAAGGTATCGCCGCCAACAGTTCGATTAAGGGCTTGACAAAAGCTCTTATCCTGAATGACACTATATCGCTGAGAAATACCGACGCCAATATACCTATCGGCACAGCAAACAAGAGCGCCGCCACAGTCACATAAGCCGAACCCCCTATCAAAGCCAATGATCCGAATTTCACAGGTTTGGCTTCGGGATACCACTCAGTACTGCTCAGAAATTGTCTATATGCAGAACGTACCGTAACAGAGGCTTTATATATACCATCCTCTATAGTATTGCCGGATTGTTCGGCGCCCTGAAGATTAACATGCAATTCCAATCCATTCTCAGCGTAAACCGGCCTGCCATCGGCATCTAACAAATCGTTTCCATCGATAATAGCACCATTAATAAACGCCTTCCGAAAAACCGACTCTTCGGACCGTTTTACCTGCGCTGCTGTAACCTCACCACCACTTATTGTCGCCACTACGTCGTAATCGCCACGGACAGTATGATTCTCGGCCTGTGAAAGCTCGATGATTTCACTGTCGGATTTCCCCGTATTGACCGCTATGAACGGTATTCCTTCCCGCACTACAAAAACGAGGATAAGGAGCACCGCCAGGACGGAACTGCACGTTATCAGAAAGAGCACTGCCCTTCCAATATGAGCGGTGAGGTAGCCTTTGAAGTCCTGGCTTGGAGAAAGAGCCAGCGGGCGCGGTAGGTAGCCCGCTGGCTTAACTGGTAGAGTTAAATCCTTTTTATCCATTCGGAGCCTTGTAGCATACAATTAGGATTCTGCTGGGCAGAGTCTCAGAGCTACAGTGGTCAGAATCTTTTCAGTAATTGGTCACGGGAACAAAACCCTTGGCCTCAATCAGCTCCTGCCCTTTTTCACTTAGGTAAAAAGAGCAGAACTTGTGTGTCATTGAACCAAGCTTGGGATAGCCATTGGTAAACATGAACAAAGGACGCGAAACAGGATATACGCCACTGGCAATGGTCTTGCGGCTTGGTTCGATCTTGTCGACCGCAACCGCTTTGACATTCCGATCTACAAAACCAAGTCCGACATAGCCGATGGCCCCCCTGGTATTTCGAACTCTGGCATGTGCCTGTGGATTGGCATTGACGTACTCAACGTTGGATGCCATTTCCTGTTTATTCATAACCAGACCATGAAAAGTCTCGTATGTGCCGGAAGAAGTGTCTCGGCTGATAGCCACAATAGGCATACTGGGGCCGCCAACATCCTTCCAGTTCTTTATCTTGCCCATGTATATATCGCGAATCTGCGCCTTGGTCAGAGCCTTCACTGGATTAGACGGGTGGACAATCAGGCATACCCCGTCCATGGCAACAACATGAGCGACGGGGAATATACTCTTTGCGACCGCACTCTTGAACTCTTTGTCCTTCATGAAACGGCTCATATTTGCGATATCGCATCGTCCATCCACTAAAGCTGCTGCTCCGTCGCCACTGCCGGTCTTCTTGACAGTGATCTGCAGATCCGGATAGATGCTCCTGAAGTACTCGGCAAAGGCATCTGCAATAGGCCCTACCGTTGTGGAACCCTCAAGTTGCAGTGTCTCAGCCGATGCACAAAAACCCGTCAGAAGCACCAACGCACACATGCTGTAAAACAATACTTTCATGTCCATACTCCTTGATCACATACGTTATTACAATTGCTTGAATACATTACTCTACCTTTTGTACGTTACAATTGTTACGACACTATCAGTAATCAATTAGTATTTCGTTAAAACTTCACGTGAAGAGCACAACCTTAGAATTTGAAGACAAGGTCAGCATGCAGCTTCTGATAATCATCTACATTCTTAGAAGCTGATATCCCCTCGTTCTGAAAGAACGTAAGGGCCGCCAGTGTATTCTTGGCAACCTGATAGCCGAAATTTAATGTGTGACCCCGACCATCAGTTCCCCCACCGGTGAAATCACCATCATTCAAGGCGCCTAAAACAGCGTCGGCCTCAATATTCCGATAGTTGTACGAGAACTGCCACGAACCAGGATCCTTGGCCTTATTAAGCTTGAAACCAAGCACCCAGGCTGTATCATCGCTGCTGCTGCAACCGAGGTTATCAACCCAACTACCGAAAATGGCAACCGGCAAACCGGAGACCTTTGTACCATATTCCGCAAAGAGTTCGAGAATATTGTAGTCATAGGCATAGTTGTTGGTGCCGGTAACAAAAGTATTACCACGCGCAGCAGTGCCCAGATCTTGGCCATTGATATTCATATAGTCCCAATAGCTGACACCACCGAGGATATAGTCTGGATTCCCGATATCATGCTTGATATATGCCTGTACGCCCCACATGGAGGTGTCAACATTGGCTGCTTCCTCGTCAACCCAGAAGCCGCCTGCCGCAAGATTCAACGTATTGGTTTCACCAAGTGGCTTTTGGTATGTTGCTGCAATACCCTCTAAGGTAACATCGGAATCCCAAACAACCTGATTACTACCAACTCTGAGGAATGGATTTTTGATCTTACCACCGTACATATTCAAGCCACTGATCGATGCAGGATGAAAATCAAAGTACGCCAGGTCAAGCCACAAATCCTTGCTTGCGAAACCATCGTCCAGGTCTTGATTAGTGGACGTAGCGCTTGAAGTATCGCCAGTGGCAATTCTGAAACCAACGCCCCACTCATCATTGATTACAGACGTCAGCATCAGCCTGGCGCGAATTCGGTGCCTGTCACGTCCCACATTCCTGCTAGTAAGCGTGTCTGAATCAATGTGTTCGTGCCGATACCGGAAGTCGCCGCTAATTTTAATTTTCTCCAACCACTTTAAGCTGGCCGGTAAAACCGCCGGTTCGACTTTCTGTGCCTTAACATCGGCAATCTCCTGAGCAAGCTGACGCTCTTTGAGCTTCTGCCTCGCCTCCAGTTGCGCCAGACGCTCCATCATTTGCGACATCTGCTGCTTGAGCTCACTCATCTCGTCGGCCTTAACCGCTCGAACCGGTGAGATCAGCAGCAGCGCCAGAAGCGCAAAACAAAATACCCTTGTCTTGTTCATTTCTTGTGCCTCCATCATACTGCCTTTCAACAATTATGCGCTAATCCAAGCCATCCCTGAATTGCGACTCAGCCCCATTAGAGTACATTCCGATCATTAGTTAATGATTAGTTATACATTAGAGTAGTATTAGCCAAATATTATTTTATGTCAACGCCGATAACGAAATATTATCGGGAATTCGCTAAAGCTGTAAAATGTGCCCACTACCAGGCATTATCCGCCCCAGAGGCGAAACAATCATATGTAGAACGATCCTTGCAACGATCAAGAAATAACATGTTGTGAGTTTAAGCAAGCTGGAAAGCATTATGGGCATTCGGTCACGTCATTCAGTATAGCAATATGGGCCTTCTGCTTCGCATACGACCTTTACCTGTATTCCATTCCACGGAATAACCGTGTTTTTCATACGAACTGGATTTGCTGCCGGCTTCGGCGGCCCGCCCCAAATCCAGTCGGAGAAGAGCAACGTTCCTATAAGGTGTTGAGCGTTGACTCAGTAATTAACAATATGTAACCAGCATTAGAAGATTATGAGCATACTATTAGAAATTTGTTAGCTTGAGATGGATTTAGGATTTCCAGACAGCGACCTGCACGAAGCCATCTATGCAGTAGGCAAACGGAAGGTGAAAGTGCTGCCTTTTCCAAGCTTACTCTCAACCGTTACAGAGCCATCATGAACCTGCGCGATATGCTTGACTATTGCCAAGCCGAGACCTGTGCCGCCGAGTTTGCGACTCCGGCCTTTGTCGACAACAAAGAATCGCTCGAAAACCCTGGGGAGATTCTGTGCTGCAATGCCACAGCCTTCGTCGAAAACAGAGATGGAGATTTCGTTGTCGGTCCGCTCGACAGCAATACGGATTGCCTTATTGGGTTCACTATACTTTATAGCGTTGTCTATCAGGTTAAAGACAGCCTGCTCCACAAGGGGAGCATTCATAAGCACTGCAATTTCGTCATCACAAACAAGCTCTATGGCAACCTTCTTCTGCTCGGCCTTTGTAGCAAGCAAGTCGATGGCCTCTGTCAGTACGGGCTTCAGAAGGCATTGCTCGAATGACAGCCTTCTCTGCTCCAGGTCCTCTTCCAATCGTGACAGGCTCAACAGGTCTTCAATGATGGCGTTCAGCCTGCTGGAGTGCTTGGCAATGATTCCCAGGTAATGCTTTGTCTGCTTCGGATCATAAGTGGCGCCGTCGAGCAGTGCTTCAACAAAACCCTGAATGGAAGTAACGGGGGTCTTCAACTCGTGGGAGACATTCGCCACGAAATCACGCCGCACATTCTCGAGTCTCCTCATGCGGGTCATATCATTTAGAACGATAACCGCCCCGCTTCCTCCGCCATGAGCGCCAGGCAGGCTCGCTCCATGGACTTGAAAGAAACGACCGCCTTCAATGGGCAATGAGACTTCCGCCTCTGTCGGCTGCTCGCCTTTGAGGGTGTCCTGCACGAATTGTTGGATGTCCGGATTTCGAATAACCTCCTCAACACTTCGATCTTTTACGTCAGATGGATCGATGCACAGCAAATCCGCCGCGGCCTTGTTGATGCTCATGATATGGCCCTGACCATCTACAGCCAGGACTCCTTCGATCATGCTTGAAAGAACCGCCTCCAATTCGTTACGCTGATTGGTTATGGTCACTATCCTGGCTTGAAGCTGCCTTGCCATCTCATTCAGCGCGCCGCCAAGGGCGGCAAGCTCTTTAGGACCGGTTACGGGAACTCGAAGGTCCAATTGCCCCTGCGAAAAAGACTGGGCGATCTGCTCCATCCTTACAATCGGCTCACTTATGCGCCGTGATATCAGGAAACTCAAGCCCGCTGAGCATAATGCTATGGCAAGTCCGCCATAAAGAATTTTAACATACATATCGGTAAGGGCATTATCGATGGCCGTAACAGCCAGGGACGTTCGTATTACGGCCACGTTCTCCCTCTCCCTCTTGATCGGCACAGCCACGTACATCATGTTCTTGCCAAGTGTGTAGCTAAACAGGATCAACCGACCGAAATCCTGCTTAAGAGCAGCGATAATCTCCGGCCGATCGGAGAGGTTCTCCATCG
>CAZYMD010000020.1:20951-37652 GCA_964649005.1 uncultured Pirellulales bacterium | reverse complement strand
GCGACGGTCAGGTCCATAGCTTCGAGCAGCTCCATCGGTAGCATGCACGATAGCATTTGGCCTGTGAAATCGCTGGAGGAGACGAAGTGGGCCAGGAATACTATGGCGCCAGGGAAGCTGAAGTCGTCGCCCAGAAGCGGAGTATGGTGCCTGAGCACAAGCTCCTGCATGAACTCTACAGTGTCCAGCCTTGCCGATATTCCCGTCTTATGAACTTATCGGCTTCAGGACATCCTACAGCCTTTAGGTTCCTGGCGTCCCATTGGAGTTTTTTACCGGTGCGAAGAGCAACATTACACAGCAGTGCCGCTTCGGTCAGTGCACCGGAATAGTTGAAATTACACGTTGTCGGTCCACCTGTTTTGCAGGCTTCTATCCATTCCTTATGGTGCCCGATTGATTCGGGAATAAATGGCTCCGGCCTCTTGAAGTCTGCGAACTTGTCTTCGGGCAATAGCTGATGCCGGCCATAATCGGCTATGAGCATACCTTCGGATCCGATGAACAGAACAGCGTTGCCCCATTGTGGGATGTTCTTCTCTTTCACAAACGCCGGATAGCCGCCACCGTTGTACCAGGTCAAGGTGACCGCGGGCAGATCGCCTCGGGCGGGATATTGCTGTTTGGCAATTGTCCAGCGAGCGGCGCTTTCAGGGTGGACCGGCCCTTCGGCCTCGACGCTGATTGGGTGGCGTAGTTTCAAGGCCCAGAACGCCAGATCGCAGTAGTGGCAGAAGAAGTCGCCAAGTTGGCCGTTTGCAAAGTTCCACCAGTAACGCCACTGGAACGGAGCGTAAGAGGGATGATATGGCCTGTATGGCGCCGGTCCGAGCCACAGGTCCCAGTCGAGCGTCTCAGGTACTGGCGGCTTATCAGTCGGAGCGTCCGGTTGTGACATATCCGTCGGTGTAGGCGGCCCGTTGAAGTTCGCGCCCAGCCACACGTGCACGTCGCGTATCTCACCGACAGCGCCGCTCTGCACAAGTTCGACGGCTCTGCGATAGTTACTACCTTCATGGATTTGCGTGCCCATTTGCGTCACGAGCTTGTTCTCTTTTGCGACTTGCGCCATCATGCGGGCTTCGTATACGCTGTGAGTCAGAGGTTTTTCGCAATAACAATGCTTGCCCATTTTCATGGCCATCACGCCTGCTGCAGCGTGCGTGTGGTCGGGAGTCCCGATGACCACAGCGTCGATCTTGTTGTGCATCTCATCGAGCATTTTGCGGAAATCTTTGTATCGCTTCGCGTTGGGAAATCTTACGAAAGTCTGCGCGGCCTGTTTCTCATCGACATCGCACAGGGCAACAAGATTCTCGCCAGCTACGCCGTTTATGTCGGCGGCGCCTCGACCGCCGATACCGATCCCTGCGATGTTCAATTTTTCATTGGCTTGGGTACCGCGCACCAGTCGGCTGTTTGAAAGGATGATAAGACCTGAGCCTGTATATGCGGCGTTACGCAGAAAATCTCGGCGAGTCATTTGCTTGTGCATCGGTTGCCACTCCTTATTCTATTGCAGAATTAATCGTATTTGTGAGTATACGGTACCGATGAGCCTGCGCAAAGTCAAGTATGGCCTGCGATAGTAACCTTATCGGTGATGGACGTGTATAATATATAAGCTTGCTATTATAAAGCAGTTGCTTGAGAATAATTCCTTAATTTGCGATTACATACGCTACAGACGAGGTGAAGAAAAATGGCTAAGAATATTGTTTTTTGCGCGTTGATCTGCTGCTTGTCTACTTTCACTTTGGCTGTGCCGGAAACAGAAGCTCCACCCGTCCCGGAAGGTTATTCAAGCGATGCTGCAGTAATGGCTGCTATTCTCGTCGGCCGCCTGAAGCTGATCGACTATAAAAACATAACGGTTCCAGATAACGTCGAGGAAATTCTTGATATCGAGTATGGAACCGGGGGGCAGCGTAAACTCCAGTTGGACCTGTACCTGCCCAAGGGCCGCACAAAGGTTGGGCCGGCCATTATTTTCATCCATGGCGGGGCCTGGAAGATGGGCAAACGCGGCGATATGAAATTCTACTGCCTGAAGTTCGCGGAAAAAGGCTACGTCACCGCTACTGTGACTTATCGTTTGTTGGATGAAGCGCCCTTTCCGGCGGCGGTCCAGGACGTTAAATGTGCCATTCGGTGGCTGCGCGCAAATGCCGCCCAATATAAAGTTGACCCGAAGCGCATCGCTGTCTCGGGCAATTCCGCCGGGGGGCATCTGTCCATGATGGCCGGCTACTCGGACGAACCATCTCTGGAAGGCAGCGGCGGCAACAACGGAGTAAGCAGCCGGGTTTGCGCGGTGGTTAACTTCTACGGTCCCACTGACCTGACCACGGACTACGCTAAAAAGCAGCAAGACGCTCAGAATTTCCTGGGCGGTAAGACGTTCGAAGAAGCACCAGATGCTTACAAGCTGGCTTCGCCCCTTTATCATCTGACAAAGGACGATCCTCCCACCCTGATCTTCCAGGGAACAATCGATAGTCTGGTTCCAGTCGCTCAAGCGGATATGCTTGCCGATAAGCTTAAAGAGCTGGGAATTGATTATGTTTATGAGAGATACGATGGCTGGCCTCATACAATGGACCTTGCGGAATCCGTCAATCGGCGATGCGTCTATCAAATGGAGCAATTTTTTAATAAGCACCTTTCCGGCAAAATAGAAAAACCATCCGCCGGTCATTCGGTCGAGCGAACTTTTCGGATGGGCCTCACGCCGTTTCCTCACGATATGACGCTCGACGGTGTGATTGCAGCGAAACGCTTCGTAAGTGAGAATGCGGACATAATTTCAATTCACATCGAGGGTGTCCCCTGGCTGGAGGCGCATACGGACAAAGATATCAACCCTAAGTTACTGGAAGACTGGCAGCGTCATAGAGATGCGAAACCTCCGGGGGGAAAGGTCTATCTGTCATTGTCTCCACTGAATAACGGTCGGTCGGGCATTGCCGGTTATCGAGCAGAGCGGGAAAACCTTCCGCTGCCTGAGCCTTTTGTCGGCAAGGCGTTGGATGATCCGGTGGTGATCAAGGCATATCTGGAATACTGTCGTAAGGCGATTCGCTATTTTGAGCCCGACTATTTGACCATCGGTATTGAGGTCAACGAACTGTTCCACAATAACCGGTCCGAATGGGAAGCATACACTCGGCTGCATCGCGAGGTCTATGAAGCGTTGAAGAGCGAGAATTCCGATCTGCCGATTTGTGCGAGCTTCACATTGCACAACATGCTTAATCCGGATTGGAAAGACCGCGCTGAGATGCTCGATGAGATTAAGAAACTGATGTCCCACAATGACCTTGTAGCCGTAAGTTTTTATCCTTTCATGGCAATGCTGGGCAGCCGAATGGATGATTGCCTGTCGTGGCTGAGTAAGGAGTTCGACGAATTCAAAAAGCCCTATGTTTTTTCGGAAACAGGACAGCCCGCCGAGCCAGTGGTCCTCGAGTTGTTGGGCTTCACTATCCCGGCCAGCCCGGAAAGCCAATATCGTGTTCTTGAGAAACTGCTCTCATTTGCAGGCCGTCACAGGCTGGAGTTCCTGATCTGGTATCTTCCTCGTGACTATGATGGTTTATGGGAGAAAATACGAGCGGATGCGCCGGAATTCTTTGGCGTCTGGCGGGACTGTGGCTTGCTGGATGGGCAGGGCAAAGAGCGGCCTGCATACGGATTATGGCAAACCTGGTTCAAACTACCGCTTTGCCAGGAGTAAGCATTTATGAGGGAAGGCGCTTTGGTCGACCAATGCCTGCGGTTGTATGGCAGCCTCTTTTCTTTTGGCAGGGGGGCTTGAAAAGAACTGTAGCTATTTCAGAGAAGACAGGAATCTTTTCAACCTGGGTTGGTACTTGTCGGTTATGTCAAAGGAGGCAATTACTCCGTTGACACGCCCAATGATCGACTCTCGCTGCACGAATCCGAAGAAGCGCGAATCCCTGCTGCCATCCCTGTTGTCGCCCATAAGGAAGAAACTGTCTTCGGGCACGGTAATTGGCCCAAAAGTTCTCACTGCTGAGATGGAAGGAATGCTCATTACCGCGTGGGCGTGGCCGTCGAGTTCTTCTATGGCCGCCGTGCATTTTCCCTTCAGCATTCGCGGCAGATCCTGAGTGTATTTAGGATCGGCCTGTGTGTATGGGACTGGCTCGCCGTTTAGGTAGAGTGTGTTGTTTTTCATCTCGACCACGTCACCGGGCTCTCCTATCACTCTCTTGACTAATCGAGTTCCATCATCAGGGGAAAAGCAAATGACGATTTCTCCCCTTTTCGGATCCGACCATTTCGCCAGTCTGTGCAGAGTGAGGGGGAATCGCAGGCCATAGGCTAACTTGTTGACGAAAACGAGGTCTCCTTCGAGTATGGTGGGATTCATGGAGCCGGTCGGGACCCAGTTCCAGTCCGCCAGTGTCGATTTTACCGGTATGATCACAAAAACGATCAGAAGGACGGTCAATCGCCATTCTTTCCATGTCTTGCGCACAAAGCTTACGATTCTTTTTTGATCCATTCGTTACCTCCATCCAATATATCGGTCTGAGATAATACCATTATACGCCCAAAGACGTATTATTGTTCACGCAAGCAGCCGTTCTTCAAAGCGTTTTCTGTAGCGAATCGGCCAATTCATGCACTTGTTGTAGTCTTTTCCGTTCGGTTCTTTTATTGTAGCGGAGATTGGCGTATTCGAGGTACCAGTCCGATATCCTTATCCAAATCCCATCGCCTGCGTCTCGCTCGCGGAGCCTGTAGGAGAAGGTGTGTAATGTCTCAGCAGTATCTCGCAGTTGTCCCGCAGCCTTGACTTTGCGGTCCATCCTGGCCAGCATCCTGTGCATGCTTACGAGTGCTGCATCTCTTGATGCTCCTGTGTGCGCGCCATATCTGGAGCTTCTACTTTTACGACGTCGCCACACGACCAGCAATACGGCTCCACCGGCGAGTGTCAAAGATATTAGTAAACCGGTATAGGGCCCATAGTATGAGAAGAGCAAGCTTAATACACCAACGACGCCGTACTCATACAGAGCCTGCAGGAGCCTGCCGAAGAAAATGCCGGCGTCGCCTTGTTGGCCCGCTGAATCTTCAGTTGCCGCTGTTGAGGCGAGACCTTCCTGTACCGTAGCCTCCACAACTGTCCATTCCCTTCTATCCTGATCCCACGCTTCGACCCATGCATGCGCGTTCATATTTCGGGCGATCCACGATCCGCTCTCCGGGTCTTTGTCGGTTACGAAAAATCCCGTGACATATCGTGTCGGTACGCCTGCCAGACGCAGCAGAATGGCTGCGCCTGAGGCGAAATATTCGCAGTAGCCGCTGGACTGGTCCAACAGGAAGCTCGTCAGCTTGTCACGACCAGATGGAATGTTCATTGATAGCGAGTATGTATATTTAGTCCCGAAGTGGTTGACAACAGCGTTGATTTTTTCACTTGTTGTGTTGCATCCTTCGAAAATACGATCGGCCAGTTGGCCTATGCGCGGATCGAGACCTTCAGGGACGCGAAGGAGTCTGAGACCTTGCGATCTGGTAGGCCGATCCTGGCGTGTTGTTTTTGTGTAAGTAATCCTGTAATCAAGCCCAGGCGGCATATTACGAGCATACAGAATATCGTCATCGTTACACAGCAGAAAGCGTATAGGCGCTTCAATAGAGCAGACGCCAAGAGGAGTGAATACGGCGTCGCCAAAGCTTATTCCATGACGGATGGTCATATACTCAGTTATGGAACCGTTGCTCGGTTTTAGATAAAATGTGCTTGTTCTGCCTCGCACATACATTCCAAATGGTCTGCCTTGTTCTGGTAAGATAGCCTCTCGATTCAGCAAATCATGCCATTCCGATTGGCGGTACACTTCGAAAGCTCTGGCCCTAAGATAGCCTGGATTACGATCCGATGTGATTGTCAACACAGGCGTTGGGTCCTGATTGTCTTTTATGAGCAGCACATTGGAGAGTTTTCCGCTTGTTGAGAATCCCATATGTGAGACGTTGGCTGTTTCCCTGGCTTGAGCAGAGTCAACCCTCCAGAACCAGACAGGCAGATAGTTGAGAATCTCTACGTTGCGATAGAGTATCGAGCCTGCGATCCAGCCGAAGTTCGCTGTGACTATCAGTATCATAGAGAGAACAAGCCAGTGGGATGTATGTCTCCTGCGCCCCGAACCGTATAGTCCAGAGTTGCGTTCGGTGGCGACTGCGAGGATCGATTCGTGTGCGGCAGTTATGTAGAGCACGACCATAATGACCGACAGCAGTTCGAGCGCACGAAACAGGATGTACATATCATCGAGCAGGAGGACCTGCCCTGCGGAGATTGTAATCGCCAGATGAAAAAGTCCAAGCGATGGCGGAAGTCGGTCGGGCGATCTGAGGAAGAGTATCAGAATCATCGAAGCCAGAAAGTACCGCGTGATAGTTTGCCATGCGGCGGCCTCTGCGGGCAAATGGGACGGACGATCGGAGGCGCCGAAGTAATGATAGTGAAGTGCGAACATAATCGTCAGGAGCAGAAGCAGCAGGGACTTGACAACTCGTCTTTGCGGATCTATCTCCCACGTGAAACGCCCATGCAAACCCAGCAGGCCCAGCATGCAGAGGATGGTGGGATAGGTGATGTCCCCGGAGATGCCTGCGGTCAGCACCGAGCTTGCTAAAATTATGATTACTGCGATGGTTTTCTGCGTTTTCACAAGTGTCTTATATGCCCCGCTAAAATCTCATCAGGCGATAAGAGCCTGATATCTCCAGTCCATTTTGCGCTGGCTTGTTCCCAATTTGCGCCGCCTTGTTCGCTAACGATCAGGACCGTACAATGACAGCCTGCTTCTTCGATGATTTCAACCAGCCGCCGGCGTGCTTTGTCCCAGTCTGGCAGAATGAAGAACACCTCGGATATTCCGGCAAGCTGCTCTGTAAAAGTCTCAATGGTCTGTTTCGTGCAAAGTCCCTTTGATGGTTTAGCGCCGGCCAGTATCTCGTGGATCTTCTCTATTCGCAGCGTTCGGGGCAGACTGGTGAACTGATGCAAATCGGCCCCGACGATCAATATATCTACAAGACTGTCGTTGTTGATACTGAAAGCTGCGGAAGCACAAAGAGAGACCGCGGCTTCAAGCTCTTTGATTTCGTTCGACTTGGATCGTGACAGGACTTTGGCTGCGCTGGTATCCAGGACCAGGGCGCAGTAGCTGTCGGAATCTTCGTGGTACTCTTTAGTGGCCGGCACCGACAGACGCGCCCAGGCCCGAGTATCGACAGTTCTTAGCGAGTCTCCGGGCAGGAACGGACGGTTTCCTGCGTATTCGGTGGAGACGCCAACGCGGCCGCCCGCCCTCACGCCATCGGTGCATACGTACCTGCGATATCGTCTTCGATTCGTTTGCAGCAACCAGAAAACCGGCAGTACGATAAGAGTGTCCTCGGCACAGCCCGCTACGCCAATATTGAACAGGTTAAATGGGAAACTGGATTGGCAGACCGGTGACGTGATTCGATAATAGCCACGATGCGTGGGGCGTATCTCAATGGTCACTTCAGCGGTTTCGCCTGGCTTGAGGTGCGAGACTATGCGCCGTTCTTCGGCTTGCTCGATTATATCGGGAAGCCGGCCTGGTATGACAGAGAGGTTGTAGATCGGCCAGCGCCCGATATTCCTGACGGTGTATCGAAGTCGTGCTATCTGACCTGTGATTACGCGATCAGGCAGATCGGCGCTAATCTCGATTCGAGGCTGCAGAACAAGACCGACCAGCAGGGCAACGAGCAGTACCGAAACCAAAGCCGAAAGAACGCCAAAAGCGGGAACGATCAGGGAGGCAAGAGCGACAAAGACGGTCCCGCCCAGAATGACTCTGCCTGAATCCGTTAATCCGATACGTAATTTTCCTTTGGCTTTCTGCATCGTAATTGTAACCTTATCAGACTGGCACTTTAATCCGGCTGACTATGTCCGCGACGATCTGCCTGGCGGTTGTGCCGCTATGTCGCGCCTTGGAAGTCAGGAGAATGCGATGCGGCAGTACATACGGAACAAGCCACAGAACATCATCAGGAACTATGTAATCACGCTTTCGGAAGTATGCACATGCACGGGCCGCACGGGACAGCATTAACGTTCCGCGCGTGCTGATGCCTAATTGAAGCCGGTTGTCCTGGCGGGTGGCGTGGACGATTTCAACGATATACTCCAGAATACAGTCGTCGGTGTGAACCTCGGATACTTCCTGCTGTATCTGCTGAATCTGTTCGAGTTGCAGGACGGGCTCTATGCCGTCGAGCGGATCGGTCTTGACGTGTGACTTGAGAATATCCACTTCCACCTCGGCAGCCGGGTAGCCCATGCCAAGTCGCACCAGAAAACGGTCCATCTGCGCCTCAGGCAGGGGATAGGTTCCGTGGAACTCGATGGGATTTTCTGTGGCAATTACCATAAAAGGCTTTGGCAGCGGATAGGTCCTGCCCTCAATCGTCGCCTGGTTCTCATTCATGGCCTCCAGCAGGGCCGACTGAGTTCTTGGCGACGCCCGGTTGATCTCGTCGGCCAGAAGGATGTTGCAGAAGATCGGACCGCGGTCGAACTTGAACTCGCCGTTTTTGGGATTGTAAATGGAGCAGCCGAGAATATCGGCAGGCAGCAAATCAGGCGTGAACTGTATGCGGCGGAACTTCGCGTCGATACTCCTTGCCAGGGCTTTTGCGAGGGTTGTCTTGCCGACGCCCGGTACGTCTTCGATCAGCACGGACCCCCCGGCCAGCAATGCGACTATTAGTACATCAATACATTCGCTTTTGCCGTAAATGACGTTCTGCAGATTCTCTTTCAAAGGCGTTAAAAGTGGGTTTTCAGTTCGAGCGGTTGTCAATTCGTGTCTCCCTTTTATAGTCTCAATACTAATAGGGCATAGCAGCCCAATCATAATTTAATACGCAAAAAACATTGATTGAGTTCTTGTTAATCGCCGCCTTCTCGCAAAACCGAGGACGCGAAAACGCGATTTGCCAAAGGTCCACCTTAGGCGGGCTTCTTGCAGGCAAGTGCCAGGATTAGTACACGAGGTTACATATAAAAGCAAGCCGGGATTGACAAACACTCGGAGATTTCGTACTTTCAGTTCAGAGAAGTTGTGTAGTTGATTCTGAAAACGCGATTGTTCCGAAATGCCATGGAAAGGTATACCGCCATGGCAAAGGCAGCAGTGAATATCGTTGATTGCAGGGTATTGGATCATACATTTTAGGAGGATTTCAAATGAAGCGGGCGCGTTATATTCCTATTTTTCTGCTTGTATTGCTCCCACTCATCGCATTCTCCGAAACGGAGCAGAAAGCATCAGATTCTTACTACAAACAGTTGAAATCCATGCTGACCCGGCACACCCTGAAAGTTCGGCCTAAACCCTCGGATCGAGATGTCAACCTGATCGAGGTTGAAAAGGGTGCCGCCGGGGTGCTCTTCGGCGCATCTATGGACGATGTCATTGCAATATGGGGCAAGCCCTGTGGCTTGAGGATATCCGGTTATTTGGATGTCTGGAATCTGAGTATTGGCGCATGCAGATTTGGTTTTATCGATAATCGTCTTGTTACTATAAGTATACATAGCGCCACACTTAAAGAAGCCCATTTTGATAACGGTATCAGTTTTGACTCCTCTTTTGATGAAGTCAAAGCCGCCTTTGGCGAGCCAGTAAAAGAAACCGATTACATTCTTCAATTTGTAACGAAGAACGATTACCTCATCAGATTTCAATTTCTGGCTGATAAAATCGATAGGACTAAACGCAAGCTCATTGCCGTTACAATATGTCACCCGGATTCGGGGCAGTAGTCTCTAATCACGGTTGGTACAATTTACGGGGGACAGGCCAGAGCGCCACGCATGTTTACTATAACGCCTCGGTTATGGTAAGATAAGAGTCCGATTGAGATCATTAACCGCTGATTAAAGGAGTACAGATATGAATAAGGTTGTCCTTTCCGGGTTGGCAAGATTCTCGATACTCATCATGATATTCGCCTCTATGGGCTGTGCCTCTACGCAGACGCATCGCTATCCCCCGGCCGGGCAGTGGAGGGGGCTGCACCTGCTGAATTATAGATCGGATTCCGATTTGCAGGAGTTGGCGCAACAGTTACCTTCTATAGTGGAAAAAGACATCAACGTTTTGATCCTGGAGGTCAACTATGGTTTCGAGTATCAGTCGCATCCCGAGTTGCGCGCGGGTAGTCGTTCGATTACGCGCGATGGTGCGCGTCAGTTCGCCAAAACCTGTCGCGACCTGAAAATCCGCCTGATCCCTCAGTTCAATTGCCTGGGCCACCAGTCGTGGTCGAAGCAGACCTTTCCCTTGCTGACGAAATATCCCGAACTGGACCTGACGCCCGGGGCCTTTCCCAACAACGAAGGTCTCTACTGTCGGGAGTGGGATCCATACAATCCGAAAGTCAACGAAATCGTCTTTGCCCTGATCGACGAACTGATAAACGCCTTCGAAGCCGACGCCTTGCACGTGGGTATGGACGAAGTGTTCCTGATCGGCTCGGAGCATTCGCCCTCGACCAAGGACAAGAATCCCGCAGAGGTGTTGGCCAAAGTTATCAATGATCTGCACGCCCACATAGTAAAAAAACACAAAGTTGAAATGCTAATGTGGGGCGATCGGCTGATTGACACAAAGAAATACAAGTACGGTAGATGGGAAGCATCGGATAACGGAACCGCACCAGCCATCGACATGATCCCCACAGACATCATTGTCTGTGACTGGCATTATGAGCGCAGAGATAGTTATCCTTCTGTCCCCATGTTTGTTGAAAAGGGATTTCGCGTGTTGCCTTCGGGATGGAACAAGGTGGACGCCACCAAGGCGCTGATCAGCTACAGCAGGACAGTGGAAGATAAAAAAATGTTAGGCCACCTGTTCACAACGTGGAGCGGCAAGAAGCAGTGGATAGAGTGGCCGCCCGTTGCGGAAGGGCTGCAAATGCTGAGTGAAGTGGAATAGAATCTGTCGAATCGGCGCCTTTAATCTAAGAGACTAAGAGGCGCAATTCGATGGTTTTCTCAGCCTTGGTTAATCGCTCCGATGAAAGCATCCGCCTCAGCGATTGAAGCTTCCATCTCTTTTATCAGAGATGTGATATCAGCTTCGACGGAGACAAGCTCATCCTGAAGCGACGCGATTGCCTGAGCATTCAGGTTATGCTTTAGAAACAGCACCTGATCGCTAAAGACCGTCAAAACCGGCCCCATTTTACTCTCGGCTCTCTTCATAGCGCTGATGAGTTGTGCGTAACGCTCTTGAGTCTGCTTCAATTTCTGCTCGCTCGATTGTCTAAGCTTCTCGCTGGAATACTGATCCAGCTCGGATTCCCATTCTTTGAACAAAGCCTTCGCTACGTCCTCGACGTCTCCGATGCGCTTGCGAACGGTCTTTGCCTTTGCCTGACTGTTTTCCAGTTCGGCGTTGAGTTGCTTGTATTTCGCCTCTAACTCGCCGCCCTTGAAGTTGACGACCGAGCTGAACTTCTCAAGGGCCGAGGTGAATTGCTCCTTGGCCGCCTGTTGCGAGTCGCGGGCGTCTTCAACCCTGTCGACCAGCAAGTCTCTTTTATGCTTACCGAATGCTTCCATGGTATCGTAATACACTTTCTGGCAGCCTGCGGCCGAAAGCACACAGCACACACACAGCAGTATTATCGAATTCTTCATTTTTATGCCTTCCATGAGTAATCCAAGTCTATCAGAAATATCATTGTAGACTTGCCTGTATGCAAAGCAAGAGTTAGATTGTCTCAGAGTTGCCCTATTTTTGTGTCCAGCATGCCCGGCTAAACGAGTCTTCTGAAGCATACAGGATCAATGATTAGGTTCATTGTGTTTGTTGGAGCAATTCGTCCTTGTCGATCTCGATCTTGGGAAACCATCGTAATCTATCTGCTTCTCTACCGAGTTGAGTTTTTCCACATCGTCGAACCAGACTCTTATAAAATCGATCTGCCGCCTGCTGGTCGCGGTCCTTTAACCACGAACCGGCAATACAAAGCACACGGGCTGTCTGATCCGACTGATCCGGCATAAGCTCGGCTGCCTGCCAGGCGTGATTGGCAGCCTCATATCGGTAATGGAATCGCTTTTGTGGCACGCTATTTTCCCGTAAACGTCGTTGTTCGTCGGCAGTGCTCGCCAAAGGTGTGGCATTACCTGGCAAGCTGCGCATGTTCGCGGCTGGTTCTCTTTCAAGATCTCCACCATATACGAACCAGTCAGGTTCTATCTCTGTACCCAGCAGCTCCATGCCTTCATATCGAGCGATACACGCTGCTTTCCAAAGAGCCTCAGCCTGTTTTTGCTTTGAGAGGCGATTATTGTGGCCGTCTCGGATAGCTTGAATGTACTCATCGAACCGCGTTTGCCATTTCGCAGGATAATACAGCCTTGCTTCTTTCCACCGTCCGATTCGGGCCAGACGCCTTGCGAGAAGATATCTCATCTTTCTTGGTATCCAGCTCGAATTCTCTCTATCATTAGCGTCATTACTTTCTTCGCTATCTTCCACTGATTCTGCCTGTCGCCAGGAACGATCCACATAATCTTTTAATTCGTCAGCAGTCAAAACGCGTTCGGCCACATACGCCGCATCCTCCCAGTAACCACCCTTTAATAGAACGTCCATCGCCTGGGCATACTGTCCTCTGGCAACATATAGAACTCCTAATTCGCCACGAATTCGTTTCTCCAGATGGTTTGGCCTTTCAAGTACGTTATCTGGCTGATCCGCCACAGGAAAGGAGCTTGCAACATGAGAGAGCTGTTCTGCTGCCTGCTGGATTTTACCATTACGAATAAGCAATTTGGATTGTATCCATCTTGCCAGGATACTGTCAGACGAAGCCACATTGAGCCATCGCTGTGCAGTTTCCATCTCCCCGATTCTATAAGCCGCCCAGGCCAGTCGGTCGGCTTGTTCGACAATACGAATGTTAGCAGCTTCGAGCACGCTGAGCCACTTGCTGACCCCAGGCCAGCTGGATGACAATAGATGGGCCATCATGACTCTGCGGGTTGTAGTATTACCCGCCAGTTTCATCAGCATCTGCTGGTCTGCTTCAAAGGCTCGTTGAGCTGTGACTGATAGGGACTGTCTTGCAGTCCGGTCGCCTGTCGCCATCTGGGCGAGATACAACTCAATGGCTTTATCATAGTGTTCGATATTCAGTTCTGCACGCGCCTCCCAGCCCAGGCTCGAAGAAGCCAGCCCCAGACTGTCGACAAAGCCCTCCTCTACGAGCTTTCGCACCAATTGGAACCATTCGACAGAGTCCGTCGGATTTTCTTTAAGCAAAGTCTTTCCGATCATAAAGGCTGCCCACGTGGAACGATAAAGTCGTTGTTGTTTAGGATACTTCAGCAGATCAAGCCATACCTTTCTTGCTTTTTCAAAGTTCTGATGGTGATAGAAAATAGCGCCTCGCAAGTATTCGGCAAACTCTGAAGGTAGTTGCTCAGGTATTACAGGAGGCTCGAATTTGGGCGGGGATATCTCATCTTGTGACCTCATTCTCCTCCATTCTGCTTCATTTTCCCACTTCGAAAACGCCATACTGTACTCAAGCAGGACTTTCCTTGCTGTGCGATATCGCTCAATTGTGTCTTCACGATGGTTGAGAGGAAGATTAGTTGCAGATAACGCCTTCTTGATATCCTCCACATCCACCTCAGCGGTCTGCTGGGAAAGTTGATCTGCATAAGAATAGTATATCGTCTCATTCCCTTTGGAAGATGGAAGAACAGCCTTGAATCGGGACGGTACAGGCGGCTTTATATTCTCTATTTCTTCCTGAAATCTTACGATAGGTGCAGAAAGAATATCTTTACCCTCGCCTGCCAGGATACGATTGGGAAAGAACGGGCCACACGCCAATGCTGATACTGTCGGTAACAACTGGATCGTTACTATTATAGAAATTTTATGTTTGAGGCATAATGACATGGGTTTTAACCTCTGTTTTTTCTTTGAATCTAAGCCAGGCGACTTTCCATCGCTCGCCTGCTCTTATTATTGGATCGTTCGAGTTTTCACTATACTTAAAACATATCTTCGACGGTTTTGTTTCGTCAATGGCAAAACCATTCAATCCATCTGCTGCAATAAGTTTATATACTTCATACTCGACCTCAATATTTATTTTTGCAGATAGATCTATTTCTCCGCTGTTGGCAATGATTATTTCCGCAAGTTCCGGCTGAGGGTATTCAACCTCAACGTTCAAGGCCTCGTGCGGAACTCGTCCAGACATTATGGCCGAGAGCGTTGCCCACTTCCAATTCAGACGATCGCTTTCAACAGGAAGTCTATACCATATTACTCCTCGCATATGAGCAGATCGATCGCGCTGCCAGTTTCGTACGAGTTTAGCCATTGAAATTGGATCCGACTGAATCCTGCGAAGGATTGTATCTCCAGGCCAGGCTTTTGACGGCCCTTCTGCTGAAAGGCCTATGAAACTGCCCTCACTATTGAAGGCCATTAGGTATCCGTATGTTGGCAGGGCTACACGAAATGGAATCCCTATTCGAGAAGCTTGTTCGACCCAGCGAAGAGTCGCTGCACTATCGCATAGAGTAATCGGAGATTCTGAGCTTTTCGGTCGCTCGAGTGAATGTACTTGCAGTACGAAAGAACCCGCAGCTCGCACAAGGCCAGGGAATGCCCTTTTCTTCAGCCAGGATGGCAGCACTGTTATGGTTAGATCAACAGGGTGAATCTTCTCGCGAACAGCCCGAATCCAAATCTCATACCCACTTAACTTGGATTCAGCGCAATCGAAATCTATCTGCAGTTCTGCTGGTTCTATGCCGGCTGATCGGGCATCAGCTATCAATGAGGCCCCAAGATCGGTTACGAGAGTTGTGGCACTGCTGCGATTGTCAAATGTGCCGGAATATGGCCCAATCCGCAATGCAAGACCTACCGGCTTGCCGGTAGCTTTTAACCTTGCGTAATCGATTGGAACACGCACAATTTGGTCCACCTGACCGGCCTTCCACGATATTTCTGCTGCGAGAACTGAAAACCCTGAACTCTGGTTACTTGCCCGATCAATCGCTTGTGACAACAATGGACCCCAGTGTCGCTGCCATACATAAATCTCATGGGATAGTGAGCCATTTTGACGCTTGGAGACTGTGTGTGAGTCGGAGAAGAGATACAAAATGCCTGTAAGTGAGAGCACAAAGCACACATACAGCAATATTGTCGAATTCTTCATTTTTATGCCTACCATAATCGAATTGTGCTCGATAGAAATATCATTGTAGACTTGCCTCTAAGCAAAGCAAGAGTTAGATTATGTTTGAAATTGCACTTCGGTCGTGCAAGCCAGTGAACGTCTACCGATTGTATTATTTAAGCATAAGGAAATGATTATGACCACCGGATGTTACACCGAGCGAACCGGTTTTACTGGATTTGATAGAAGCTCAAAAATTTCCAGATCATTTTGCAAATACCGCAAGCTGTTTACAGTTATGATCCTTTTGCTTGGAATTAACTTAACTGGTTGCTCCAAACCCAACGAACAGGCTGCTTTCCCAATCTCCAGCACTATCTCGCCTGTTGTGGCTAAGAAACTCAAAGAGTTACAGAATCATGTTTCGAAGGCATACGAGGCCAAGGGTAGAAAACATCTGACCAGGCTGGCGGAAATCTTCGAATCGATAAATGAGTGTTGCGATGAATTGCAGGGCAAGAACAAGAAGCCCGCCCCGACAGCAGCAGATTGGGGGAATATTTCAACAAGCCAGCATGAACAAATTGTAAGAACGGTCGCATCTCTGGAAAACAACGCGGAGTTTTGCCGCGACTATGCCCGCGATATGCACTACAGTCACCTTGAATTAGGATGGAAGGCCTTTGTGGGTGAATATAGGGTATTAAAGAATCTCATCGAAAATCTGGATGCGCCTGATCGAATGTGACATATCAGTCGAACGTTCTATTTTTATCTGGCCATGCCCTCAACAGCATCATCCATGATCGGCGCCAGTCTGTCCCATTGAAATCTCTCCGCGAGCCTTCTGATCTTGTCTGGTTTTGAAGGCCAGAGGGCATTGTCCTTTTTGCGCGAGGCCAGTGCTATCAACTTGTCTGCAAGTGCGGTGGCAGTTCCATCATAGAAGTGCTCCTGCATCTGTTTCTCTTTGCTAAGGTCGAGTATTTCAGGGTACGCCAGCCGGTTAGGCAGAAGAGGATATGCACCCGCGAGGCACGCTTCGGCAGTGCTGATACCGAAGAATTCGTGATTGGCGGTGGAGACGAACACGTCCGCCTGGGCTAAAGCATGCTCGTATTGAGCCCTACTTTGTTGAAAGCCCCATCGGTCTATGTATTGGGCAGATTTTTGTCGAGCTTGCTCGAAACAGCTTGGTGAATCTCGAAATTGTTCGCCTATAACGCTTAGCCTGAATTCGATTGATCGCTGTTTTAGAATTTCAATCGCGGCGAAGAAATCCTCGGGATTCTTGTCATGCTCCCACCGTGCGGCCCAGAGGATTCGCAATGGGCCTTGCGACTGTTGCGGATTGCATGTAATCGTTGCGATGCCTGGCGGATGTATGCTGGCCTTGTGTCGAATCTGTTCGATGGCCTCGGTGGGCTGGCAGTCGGGCATCTT
>CAZYMD010000020.1:0-20851 GCA_964649005.1 uncultured Pirellulales bacterium | reverse complement strand
AGCGAATGTCACTGCCGAGTGGCGCATCCGCCACTTCCACTTATGAGGAGGCAACGTCAGCAGTGTCCACGAGTGCCTGCTCACCGCCGACCAGCCGTCGAGAAACGCCTTGTGGCTTCCACCATAGTATGGCTCGAGCGCCAGTATTCTCATGCATTCTTCCTCAATTACCGCTTCTTTACAAGTTACCGGTGATATGTGTGACTTAATATTCGCTCTAAAATTTCTTTCCACACTCCTGGCAGAACTTTGAATTCTCTTCGTTGAGCTTGCCACAGGAGGGGCACTTTATCATTATGACTTTTTCAGGGCCGGACGAGCCGATCTTGATCTGTGCCTCGTCCAAAGCATCCTTAACCATACCGCCAGCCATGCGAGTATATGGCTCAAGTTCCTCGCGCGCCTTCTCGGGATCGAGTACGACTCCTGAACCCGCCAGTCCCCTGGCGCCGATCTGCCTGACCATTGAACCCGCGATAAGAAGGATCATTCCACCGAAAGCTCGAAACATGTCAGATTTCGCGTGTGAGTCAAAGTTTGAGAAGTCGCCGAAGTGCATTGCGAAGGTTACGAAAGTTGAGAGGAATAAAAGCAAACCGATGACCATGAGACCGCCTCCGATGTAGTAAGCGGTTTTCCTTTCCTCCGATATCTTCTTGCTCATATTAGCCTTCCTTCGTCAAATATCGAATATGATGCGAATAACACGAGATATTACACCAAGCCTTTGTCAGATAATCCCGATTTTAGCTAACCGCTGACTTTATGCGAAACTCTATCCAAAGATTGCACGCGCGATAAGCCCTGCGATGGGCGGGAACAGCAACGTACTGACAACACGTGCGAGAGTTAATCTCCAGCCGAGTATTCCAACCTCCATCGGCAATCTGGCGACTGCCCAGAGCGACCAGCCCGTCAGAAAAGCGACCATGGTCCCAATGCTCGCACCGGATTTCGCGAGAGCTGCTGCGATTGGCAAACTAACATAAGGTCCTCCCGGCGCCAGCCCACCAGCCAGAGAGCCGATGAGAATGCCTCTTATTCCGGACTCCGAGCCTACCCACTTCGATACCGTCTGGCTGGGGATCAGGTGCTGGAGCATCCCGGCGACAATAAAAGCGAAGATCAGCAGGGGAAGGGTCGTAGCAGTCATGTGCAGGGATGATTTCAGGCCGCTTATGTGTTGTCCCTGCCCTTTGCTATAGCCGATTATGATCAGAGCGACCGCGAGCACCGCCATTATCATGGTTGGAACAAGCATAGGTATTTTTCTCCGTTTTGCGTCCATCGATTGCCTGCGAACTTGAGCCCGACGATACAGGAGCGAAGCTATCCTATCGACAAGGCCCAGTGGGTGGCCGATCCTTATGTTTGTTCCGGTTTTGGTTCAGGGGTGTCGCTCTGACATTTGTCGCCGAGGCGAACGACTGCATAGACAAGCGTGCCAAGCAGGCCCGCTAACGCTGCAATTGCTACCCATATACCGGAGCCGGAATTTCGCTGTTTAATGTCCTGGTATACCCAGACCGCCAAAAGAACATGCACCACGGCACATAAAAACAGCAATGCTCTCTGGCCGGCCTCTTTGTCCATGATTCCTCTGCCAGAGTTTGTCTGCTGGTTTTGAAGCTTGATCTCCTGCATCCGACGCTCGAATTCCACCTTTGCTTCCATCTGCTGCAACTCAAGCTCTTGTGTGCGAAGCTGCAATTGATATTCAGGATCGTCCTGCAGATCTGTCTCCAGGGCCGGGACAACGGAGCAAAAGCACATGACTGCCAGCATTGCGATTAATAAGACACATCTCATTCGATATCTCCTTACATCTTCGTCACACACTTAGCGAAACATTGCATTAGCACCCACCTGATACTGGCTGCAAGGATCAAATTTACCGGCCGGAATCTCTTTTGTCCAGCACGTATAGACTTGTGTGTTGAACAGTGGAGAAAGTGGCGGATATGGGATTCCGGCTAACGGCTCTGCGATAGAGACGCCACTGGTGGCGGAAGGCTCGAATCGCCACAGGCGATGCCAACGCATCGTCGAGGACCGATTCGGGCCTGACAACGCAGACGGACGATTGAACAAGCTGTTCGAATGCAGAGGCATTTTGTTAGACGCTCTTAGTAAAAACGTGGTCTTGCTGCTGGAAGAACGTGCAGGAGGCGGGATTTCTAAAAGAAACGCGGATTTATATGTAACCCGCAACGCACATGCAGCCACTGACCGGATGAAAGACAAGAATGCTTTTTTTGGTTGTAAGTTGCAGAAAACGAAGGAGATAAGAAAATGAGTTCCAGGGAGCTTGCTTTAGACTTGGAGTTGTTCATAAACAGCGGCCTGAAGGAAGGTTGGCGCGGATGGCCCACTAAAAGGAATGGCTACAGCGCCTTGCATTTGGACACTGTGCGTGTAAGCAATTGGGTTTCGGTTGAAATGCTTCGTGGACTTCAACAAGGCCATATACACAACTTGGAGTCATCTCCGATAGGGGGTTCATAGGGCGAACACCTTATCCCTGGATATATGGACTCGGATCAGTCAGCCAGACCTGTAAGCTGTAAATGAAAGTATTAAAAAATTCTTTTCACTGTAACCGATATTGAAACGTCTTACACTATTATACAGTGGACACAGGGTCTGCGTAGAATCCTGGAGGTTCCGACTGGTGCAGGTTTTTCGGTGAAAGGAGAATAAGGATGCGTAAGAGAATTACAAGGATTGCTGTTGTTTGTGTTGTAGCCGTAGTGATTGGCGGGCTGGCTCTGGCCCAGCAGCAGCAGCGTGGAGCACAACAGGGGCGTGGAGCAAGACAGGGTGTTGGGCAGGGTGCTGGTGGGCAACGCGGAATGGGGATGCGAGACCCTGCACAAATGCAGGCGATGATGCTGGAACGTCTTCAACCGCAGCTTGGCGCGTCGGACACTCAGTGGAACACCCTCAAGCCAAGGCTTCAGAAGGTCATGGAGCTGAACCGGCAGGCGTCGAGCGTCGGCAGGTTTGGTGGACCAGGTAGAGGCGGTATGTTCGGTGGCCCAGGCCGGCAGGGCGGCCCAGGACAGGGCAGGGGACAACAGCAGCCAGCGCCGCAGGAACGCGTGTTGACCGCTGTGGATAAGGCTACGCAGGAACTTCAGACTCTCCTCGGCAATCAAGCTGCAACAGCCGACCAGATCAAGGCGAAGCTCACTGCATTGCGTCAGGCCACAGAAAAGGTCAAGCAGGATTTGGCCAAGGCGCAAACGGAACTGAAGCAGGGTCTTAGCGTCAAGCAGGAAGCAATGCTGGTGCTAATGGGATATTTGAACTGACCGATTCGATATAAAGGGCTGCCTGTGATCCATTCTACCCATGGGGCATAGCCAACACAGGCAGTCCTTTTACATAATTCAATCGTGAAGTGAATAACTGCGAAAGACGATAATAACATGGAAGGGGTGGAGTGGACATGGCGTTGTCCGATAATGAATCGGTGATCTGAGCAAGCGAGCTTGGAGAAGTAAGGTTATGAGGAGGTGTGATTGGCAGGTTCGAAAGTAGTCAGCCATCTCTCACTTGCTGTATCTCTGCTCGTAATATGGGCGGGAGTGGGTAATGCGCAGGAGAGAGCCGACAGGGTTGAGTTTCGCAAACCCGGCGTACGTAGACGTATGGCCTTCGAGCTTGCAGAGCACAGCCGGGCGAGAAGGCAATTCGCACACCAGAAGGCTCTAAGCCAGCATTGGCAACCGAGAGGACAGACAGAACATACGATTTGGCAGGTTATGGCCATCGATGATGATTTTGTCTACGTATACAAAACTCTGAACTTAAATGCCGGAATTTCAGTTGACGTGCATGAGATAAGGCAGGTCGAACCGTACTATCTGGACGGCGATGGGCAGAGAATAGGTGTCTGGGATGCCGGTGCGATCAGGGCCACACATCAGGAATTCGGCGCACGTGTCAACTTGTTGGAAGACGTTGATAAAGTAAGCCACTCGACACATGTCGCAGGCACCATAGGAGCTGCAGGCGTTGTTTATTCTTCCATAGGCATGGCCCCACTGGCGATCATCGATGGCTATGACTTCAATGACGATCTGTCGGAAATGACTCTGGCTGCGATGAGCTACGCCGCGGAGCCGAACAAACTACAAGTTTCTAATCATTCTTATGGCACAGTCTCAGGATGGGACTATAACGAGTCGACGCCGAAATGGTATGGGCGATGGGGAAGCAGAGAATCCGATGTGTTTGGAAAATATGACAGTGAGGCTCGCGACAGGGACAGGCTCTGTTATAACGCACCTTATTATCTTCCATTCTTTCCCGCAGGTAACGACCGCAATGAAGATTCGCCTGTTGAAGGGGAGGCGTTCGAATATTACACATTTAGGTTGGGCTGGGTCACGAAGGAGTACGACAGTTCGACAGATCCGTATGACGATGGGTGGGACGATGGCGGTTTCGACACGATGCTGCCCACTTCCACTGCAAAAAACGTAATGACCGTCGGCGCGGTTGGAGATGCGGTGGCGCGCGATGGGCGTGATTTGGGCAACGCGACGATGACACAGTTCAGCGGGTGGGGTCCTACTGATGACGGACGTATCAAGCCCGACATTGTCACCAACGGTGCATCTGTTTACTCGACGACAGCGAGTACTGATTCGAGCTACGGCTCTTTCAGCGGAACGAGTATGGCTACCGCCGGCGCATCGGGAGCATCGCTTCTACTTCTGGAATCCTGGGAGAAATATTTTCCGGGTACTGCGATGAGGAGCAGCACACTTAAGGGCCTTATTATTCACACAGCCGACGACCTTGGTAATCCAGGGCCCGATTATAGGTATGGGTGGGGGCTGATGAACGCGAAAGCCGCAGTGGACCACATAGGAAAACATAACGATTGCCCGCGTGCCAATATGATCGTTGAAGGGGTGCTGGATGATGACGTTACTTTTCAGATATACACGTTCGTCTGGGATGGCGAGAATCCTATTCGTGTGTCTCTGGTCTGGACTGACCCGGCGGCGCCTTCCGTCAACGGACTCGACAATCCATCTCCTCGCCTGGTAAACGATCTTGATCTGCGGATCGTCGATCCATGTGAGGCGGTTCATTACCCGTTTGTTCTGGATCGGTCGCAGCCCGACCAGGCGGCCACAACGGGTGACAACACGCTCGATAATATCGAGCAGATCGTAATTCAATCACCACCGACTCATGGTGTATATAAAGCTTGTGTGGAATACAAGGGCGCGCTTGTCAATGGAGAACAGCACTATTCATTTTTCCTGAGCGGCCAATCGCCCGAATATGCTCTCACGGCGGACTTCGATCACGACGGCCTGGTCGATCTGCAGGACCTGGCGATACTGACGAGTTACTGGCTGACAGACGAAGAATCAGTCGATATCGCACCAGGTGATGGAGATCGAATCATCGACTTTCTTGATTTTGCTAAATTCGCCGAACAGTTCGAGCGGGCAAACTGACACAAAGAACTTTCACTCTTAGCCGCTAATTCTCAGGCTCCAGGATGCCGAGGCTCCAGGGAATCTGGCCGTAGTTTTTGCCCGAATGCTTTGCTTCAGTAACACCCTGGAATAGAAACCTGAGGTTGGCCGGATCGACTTCGAGCTTCTGGTCTATGCCATCGCGAATCAGTTCGCCGTGACTGATCGAATCGGTCCAGTGTTCAGCGGTCTGACGCACGTTTTTCATGGAAGCGAAAGCCTTTTCCTTTTCTGCTGCCAGCGGGGTCCACTGGCCATTGAGATTCTCAGCGAGATATGCTTTGTAATAGCGCCAGCCGTGACCGTTCTGGGCTTCTATGAGTGTTAGATACTTATTCATCCCTTTAAGGCAGTATGTATGGCTGGCTTCGAAGACGTCACCCTGTATGGCGACGACGGGCTCAGACCAGGATAGTGGGAATTCAGAGAGAGTTGTTTGAGATCGCCACATTTTGCCATTAAGCGAGGTGAAGAAAAAAAAGGCGTTTTCATCGTCGCAGATCACCCAGAAATCGAGCCAGGAATTTGTGCTGGCGGGCTTCTTCTCAAACATAGGTTTTAACGGTGACCATGCATCTGGATCGGCTATGTTGTCTGATGTAGAGAACGCAGGACGATATGGCGGCTCACCCCATGCCTCATCGGCTGCCTGACAGATCATGTACCATTTCTTTTGCGGAGTGAAATAGAACACCTGAGGCGCACAATAGAAACCAGGATGGAGCTTGAGGACGTGACGCTGGGCGTTGTTGGCGTTTTTGAAATCGTCAAAAGCGACGTAGAGAACAGCGTGACTTCGGTTATTGCCTCTGATCGTAGTGAAAAGGTGCCACTTGCCCTCGTATCGCACAATCGACGGATCCTTCACGGAGTATATAGTGTCACCGGTCAGATCGACAGGCAACAGGATCGGCACCCCGGTCCGCCAGCGAAACATCCCTGATGAGAAGGGGGCCTGGCCTGTAGCAGCATGGTATTCGTTGGCCGGACAATGCACACAGAACGAACATGCAATCAAGCTCGATACGATGGTTTGTGTAGTAAGATTTCTCATGGTGTGCTCCTGTAATTTACTGCCTTTACAATAGCATAATACATCCTTTGAATAAATCAATATATGGGATAGCCAGGTCGACCAGTTGGACACATTGACATAATTTCCTGGTCTTTCAGGTAGGGATGTTGAAGGAGTTGACGGTTAAAGGGATTGAAATTGAATTAGTTCTTTCAATCCGGATTACTGCTTTGCCGAGAGTGTCACCTCGTTTTTTTCAACTGTGATTGGACGAACTTGTCTCGTCCGGTGGCGGGTGTTTTCGCTATCCATTGCTGTATTGCTTTGTGCAGTTCACGTTTGACCTCGGCGAGTTTGGGGTTGTCGATCTGGTTTACGGTTTCGAGGGGATCATCCTGCAGATCGAAGAGCATGTCCGGGCATCTCTTGCGGTTGTCGCGGGTTCTGTACTTGGGCAACGGGCCGGGGTCGATCCACGAGCCGAGCTTGTAGCGCTCGCCGATTATGGTTACTTGCGACCAGTTTTCCGAAAAGGCATATTTTCTGGGCAGGCTTTTGCCCTGGGTGAGGGCGGGTTTCAATGATATTCCGGCGAGGCTCTGCATCGTGGCTGGGGCCTGGAGGTTCAGCAGGCCGATCAGGGTCGGATAGAGGTCCAGCAGTTCGACGAGGCTGTCGCAGACGATGTTTTTTGCGAATTTCTCGGGCCATGAGATGATCAGCGGCACTCGGAGGGTGTCCTCGTAGACGTTATGGCCGAGGGCGCATTTTTCAGTCATGCCGTGGTGTGCTGTGAAATCGCCATGGTCGGCTGCATATATTATCATGGTGTTCTTTGCGAGGCCCAGGCGATTGAGTTGTTCGAGGATTACGCCCATGTAGTGATCGACTTCGGTGACCTGGGCATAGTAGTATGCAAGGTATGTTCGGTAGAGGTCTTTGTTTTCGGCAGCGGCGCCGAGGTTCCAGGGAGTCTTCTTGTTTCTACGCCAACCCTGTAACTCGTGGGGCAGATTCTCGATCGGCTCGTCGATATTATGTGGCAGCGTCATTTCCTCAGGCTTGTACAGATCGGCCCATTTTTGTGGTGGGGTGTATGGATGGTGCGGGCCGTGGAATGTGGCCCAGCAGAAAAAGGGCTTGTCGTTTGCTTTGCAGTTCTTGAGAAAAGTGACGGTCTTGTCGGCTGTATAGGCGGCGTCCCTCTCTTCGGCTCTGAGTTTACTTATTCTGCAGAAGAGGTTGCTGTCCTTGATGGCCTCGCCTGCTGCCTCGCCGTATTTCTCATAGAGGCCCTTTTCCTTGAGCCAGTCGAAGTAGTTTTCGTCAGACGGATCGAGCTTGGGATTGATCGTCGTCGCAGACGACTCCCAGCCCATGGCCATTTCGTTATTGGGTAGATGTCTCTTGCCGAAGCATCCGGTCGTATAGCCGTTATGCTTGAAGAGGTTCTGAAGCATTATGTATCGGCCCGGTTCGACCGGCTTGTTCGGATTATCCAGACAGCCGGTGGTACGTGGGTAGAGGCCGGTCATCATCGATGTTCGCGACGGTACGCATATTCCATCCTGACAGTACGTCCGACTAAAGCGTATACCGTTGGCGGCGAGTTGGTCCATGGTCGGGGTTTTGACTATCGGATGACCCGCACAGCCCATAGCTCCGGCGTGATGCTGATCTGAGAACAGCAGCAGAACGTTGGGTCTATTGGAATTGGCCCACGCCGGAATGGCTGTCAGAAGAGAAACGCCGGCGGCCTTTAGAAAGTTACGACGGCTAAGCGGTACGGCCATGAAGTCGGTGATCATCAAGGGCTTTGCCTTTCAATTAACAGAATTCGGATTCCTGAACTGCAATGTCACGGATGATGCCATTAACAGTGCTCCCCAATGCTATCATACTTATAATAGCACAATACATCCTTTGAATACAACGCCCCCAATCAACAACTCAAACGGAATTTCTGTCGTAGGGGCCGATGACGCTGTATTCTAACCTGATCCTTCGAATACCCGAAACGTCCCGCGAGACATGATTGCATCTCGCGGGACGAGAATTCGCCATCCTCAGTTGGTTTTATTCTGAGCCTTGGCATTGGACCTGCCCGCTCTGGTGCCGGCCTTTGGAGCTTTGCGTTTGAACTCCACTGTAGTCCACGGCTCAGCGGCACGGCTGCCGTACTCGTCTACCGAGTAAACTTCCACTTTCATCGTCCGACCGCGGCCCTTCGTGTGAACTATCGCTATCTTCTGCGTTTTGCCTTCGTTATCCCTCTTGTTGGTGGTTGAAACCAGATTCTCACCTTCAACATCCCATGAGCCCTTGCTTTGTCCGCCTTTACTGTCAACGCCAACCTCGACCACCTTGCTTTCAGTAGCATCGTAGAAGATCATCGCCTTGTATGCATACTCGCCCATCTTGAAATCCATACTCGCAAGATGGCCGTCGAGTTCCCATTTGTAGATCAGATCGATCGTCTGGCCGTCATCGATCGTGGCAGTCCATCGCCCTGCGATCCATCCGAGTCCTTCTCCTTTTGCGAGGTCGCCTAAACTCTGCTGGCCCAAAGCCGATCCGCCCCAGATTACCAGGATTGCTGCCGCCCAGAGCGTAGCCTTCTTCAAGCTCATTTTTACTTCTCCGGTTCTTTGTTCGTTCATTTGCCCTTGCTCCTTTCTTTAGTGTTATGAAAGTGTCACAGTACAGTCAATTTCTCTGATTTTGACTGATAATACAGATCAATCTTAGTGTGTCGCTGCGAAAAAGGCAATCTCTCTACTCCTATTGGTGTTAAGGCACTTTTTCGACGCACCAGATCCCGTTAGTTTGGCAACTGTCTTGTGGTGGCGCCTGTATCGACGCGGGCGATTAGGAAGCGGACTGCTGATTTGGTGTCGGCGGTGAGGTTCTTGATCTCGTTTTCCAGGGGCTTGTCGACGAGCGAGGCCAGAGCGGCTCGGTCGCCTGTAATGTGATCGGCAACGAGTGTGCCGGAAGCGTATATGTCACGGACGCTGTTTACGGCGAGTTCGTATTGGTTCTGGCGGGAGATGTGCGAGCGCCTCAGCAGGAGGACAACGGTGGGAAATGCAATCATTGCGATAACGGCAGCAGCGGCCAGAGTGGGTCGAAGAGGAATAAGCCTGGATGATTGCCCGGTTTGTTGTGTTGCAGCATCGTCGAGAACGCGCCGGCCAAGGGTCTCGGTGACAGTGTTTTCAATGGGAGCTTTGTCCGTCTTGAGACGGCGATCCATTGTGCTGCAGAGGCTTTGAAAGCGACTGCAATCGGAGCAATGAGCGATGTGTCTTTTCGTTGCAGGCCAAAGCGGCTTGCCGGTATCAAAGGCGCTGGAGATTATGAATTTGTGGAGTCTGCAGAACATTTCTGATCCTCGGTTTCATTTGGAGTACGTGTTTGTCGCCAGGTCGTAATATCGCAGCAGCCGGACGATTCCAGCCGCCCGGCGAGGCTGGTTCTTGCTCGAAACAGCAGCACCTTGGCGCTGACTTGAGATTTGCCAAGCACCCTTGCGATTTGTTTGATCGACATACCCTCGGTGTATCTGAGCCACAGGGCACGGAACTGGTTCTCAGACAGTTTACGGGCGAGAGACCAGATGTTTTCCCTGTTCTCTTCAGCGGCTGCAAGCTCGAACGGGTCCATCGAAGCAGGAACGGGTTCATCTACGACCCGGGCATAGTTGGCACGGCGATAGTGGCTGCTCGCCAGACGTCTGGCTATAGTAAACAGCCAGGTAGAAAATTTCCACTCGTTACGATATTGGTGGATGTTCGCATAGGCGCGGACGAAGGTGTCCTGAACGAGGTCTTCGGCATCGTGGACGTTTTTCGTTCTGTAGTTGAGGAACTGAAGCAACCTCGAACCATAACGGTCTATAAGTTCGGCGAACGCAGCCCGACAGCCTTGCTGACAGCGCCAGGCCAGCTCTTCGCAGTTCAGCGTTTGCAGATCGGTAGATTTCGAGCCGAACTCGCAGGTTACTGCGTGGGTTCTTTCTGCTTTTTGTTTTCGTTCTTCTGCCATTGTTCCTTCAGCAGTGAAAAGACCTTTGATGATTCCGTCTCGAAACGCAGATTGACGGCGTTGCCTTGATATGACAGCTTAACGGCTTGGGCTAACTGCGGCAGTTGCGGCTGTTCCTGTCCGGCCATCGATGCGAAAGCAATTATGCCTTCGACCATTTTTCCGATATTTTGGGCGGCCTCTTGGGTAGTGGCGGTCAACGTGGCGGAGATAAAGAACTTTTTCTCTACTTCACCTGTGGCCAAGCTGATTGTCTCAGCCTGTTTGAAAACCGCTGCCTGGCCCTGTTGGCCTGCAATTTTGGCGACGTTATTCGCGGCTACCTGAATAAACGCTCCAGGGGCATTGAGGTTGGGATTGTTGAACGAGCCTGCGGCATTGCCTACCTTGCCATCGAGAACATCGACCGCCTTTTTAACGGCATCCAGGCCTCTGCTTAAGACAACAGTTTTGCCTTTGTAGATGCAGCCGTACATACTCTTCGGGACGCCCTGGTCGCCTTCTTTGCTCTCATCGAGCCACTTGTGAATAGTGATCTCGCCGTGTGTGAGTTCCTCGTGCATCGGATTCATGGAAACCACTGTTATTAGTGTATCCGGATTGATGTTGCCGTCGATAACAGCGACCCCCTTATTCTCATCAGTCCCGACGCCGTAGATTGTAACGTTTTGAATGTCGTCGAGCGGATGGAAGCCGAAAATCTGCGAGAAACTCGTGAGCTTCTCTTCGGCACCCATTTCGGCCGCTTGTGCACGGATGAGCTTGCCTAACTCGGTATTGGTGAGTAACTTAATATTGGCGTGAACGACCCAGTCAGCGTCCGCACTGACGCGGGATTTGGCCAGAGGGCTGGCGAATGTCGGCCCCGCAGTCAACAACAGGGTAATAATCAGGATTGAGGTGCACTTTTTCATATTTTCTACTCCTTGTCATTCTAACAGATACCAGCCCGATTCGGGCCTAAAAATCGATTCTCTGTAATTTAGGCCGGCCACTTGGCCCGCAAAGGGCCTTTTGTTATATCCAGGCATCGATGCGGGCCGAAACACGCGTTTATGGCCCATTCCGCCTCAATATACGTTCGGTGAGAGCAAATGGTTACGATTCATTTTCAATCTGTACCTCACTTCTCGTCATAGGCGGTAGGCGTCTGGTCGGCCGGGGGATACGTATAGCTATCGGAGGAATGGATTGTGTTCCTTTTCGTGAGCGATAGTGGTTTGTGGCCCGTGGCCGGGATAGACGATTGTTTCGTCGGGCAGCGAGAAGAGTTTTTCTTTGATACTCTGGGTAAGTGTGTTGTGGCTGCCGCCTGGAAAGTCGCTTCTTCCGACGGAATCGGCGAAGAGGGTGTCGTCAGTGAAGACGACGCCGTAGGCTTGCGAGTACAGGCATATCCCGCCGGGGGTGTGGCCTGGGGTATGCAGGACAGTGAGTTCGAGCCCGGCCTGTTCCAGCAGTGCGTTGTCTTCGAGGAGTATTTCAGCAGGAGCGGTCGAAAAGTCCCCTCCCATCATGGCGGCAAGATTAGCCTGAGAATCGGCAAGCATATCGGCATCAAGAGCGTGAATTGCCAGCTTCACGTCGGGGTAGTCGCGGCGAAGAGAGCGGACGCCTTCGATATGGTCGATATGGCCGTGTGTGAGAACGACGACGACGGGATTCAGGTTGTTTTGGCTGAGAAAGTCTAAAAGCTGTTCCGCTCCCAGACCTGGGTCTATTACCAGGCAGTCCTGGGCATCGTCGTTTTGACGCAGTCCTAGGGACTCCTTACGGAGGACATAGCAGTTGGTTTCATACATTCCAAGAACGAGTCTGTCGACCTTCATTTAGTGCTCCCCACAAAAGGCAAATTTCCGCCATCAGCGGACCAAAAGCGGATGAAACGAATTTATAACTTCAAATGTTCAAATAACCGAAACGACGTGAGCATTGCCATTATATAAATTTGGATTTTGAGCATTTGAGATTGTTTACTCCGCCTTCGGCGGATCAATATTCGAGCTTAGTGCTTGTTTATAGGATGCGATAGCCTACCAGAAGCCCGGCGTCTCGTCAACTCGCTCTTTGTTCTTGACCGACCCTGCCGAGTGTGCTAATGTGCCCTGAATTTGATCTGCCGCAGCAGGTCCGTTTTGACGGACGACTTTGGTCCGTCGAGGACGGAATGCATTTCTGAATGGAATGCTTTCGGCATTTTTACGGAGAACGAATACTGAATGAAGGTTTACGGTCGATTATATAAATACATGTTGCCCCAGTGGCCCACTGCTTTAATGGTTTTTCTCGGTGCTGCTGTAATTGGTATTACATTCTCATTCAGCATCGCCACAGTTTTGCCTTTGTTGAAAGTGATGATGGGCGAGGAAGGCCTGCACGGGTGGGCCGATAGAGTAGTCTGCGAATCCCGCTATGGCGTACGCTTTTCCGTGCCCGACCAGTTCGAAGTGGCCGATCCGAACAACACCAAGGCCAACTATAGGCTCGCGATATCAACTGCCAAGGAAGGCAAGCCCTTCGAGAAAGTGGGCTTAAAGAAAAACGATTATATCGTAGGCGCCGGATCGGGCCTGATAGAGGGAGACAAGCTTAGTATTCCATCGAGCAGACTTTTGCGTGAGCTTGCCAGGGCGAAAGAAAATATTTCTCTACGCGTTCAGTACCAACGCATCGATGGAACAGGCAAACTAACAACGAGTGTTTTGAACATTCAAACAGGCAAACTGCCATTCTATACGGGGACTGTGCGCAAACTTCTTTCGTATGTTCCCGAAGAGTACACCAGGGATGCCCGAAGAAAAGCGGTTGTATTCATAATCGTAATGATGATGTTTGTGACGCTGGTGCGGTGCATCGCGAGCTATTTCCAGGTCTATGGGGTTCATTCGATTATGAATAGGACAATGGCGGAGGTTCGCGAAGATGCCTTTCGGTGTGCGTTGGATGTGCCCGTGGGCTTTTTCGATCTTGAGGGTTCGAGCGATACGGTCAGCCGGCTCGTAGGCGACCTGGTCGCCATCGGAGCCAGTATCAAGACGCTGCTTGGCAAAACCCTGCGAGAGCCTATGAAAGTCATAGCCGCTCTGGTGGTGGCTTTCTGGATCGACCGGAACCTGACGCTGATTTTTATGTGCGGGGCGCCGGTATTGATTTTCGTCATCGGCAAGCTGGGCAGGAAGATGAAACGCGCCACGAAGAAATCGCTCGTCAGTGCGGCGCAGATACTCGGCAAGCTCAGGGAATCGCTTGCTGCGGTTAAAGTCATCAAGGTCTACAACCGGCAGGACTACGAGGATGCGAAGTTTACGGCAATTAACCGTCAGTACTTAAAGCAACAATATAGAATTGCTAAAGTGTATGCAGCGACAGGGCCGGTGCTTGAGATATTGGGCATGATCGCCGGCTCCACCGGTCTGCTGTTTGGTGCCTACTGGGTGTACGGCGGCACAATGCAGGCCAGCGACTTCTTTACGCTGCTGGTCCTTCTGGGAGCGGCGGCAGAGTCGGCACGAAAGACCAGCGATGTCTGGAACAACATACAGCAGGCAAACGCAGCGGCAGAGCGCGTATTTGCGATTATAGAAAGAGAGCCCGAAGTCGAACAACCGGATGCCTTCGAGCTTGAGCCGTTGAGAGAAAAGATCGAGTTCCAGGATATACACTTCAGCTATAACGGTACGGACAAAGAGGTTCTCAGTGGAGTCTCTCTATCGGTTACGGCCGGCCACAACGTAGCTATCGTCGGCCCGAACGGTTCTGGTAAAACAACTCTCGCCAGCCTGCTACCCAGGTTCTACGATCCAGGCAAAGGGCGCATTCTAATAGATGGCAAGGACATAAGGTGTGCGACTCTGCACAGCCTTCGGGCTCAAATCGGTATGGTGACCCAGAACGTCACAACGTTCAACGATACGATTGCCGCCAACATTGCCTATGGCAAACCCGATGCAACGATAGAAGAGGTAGTGCAGGCAGCCAAACGTGCTTTTGCGCACGAATTCATCGAGCCGTTGGAGAATGGCTATAACACCATGATCGGCGAGCAGGGAGCAGGGCTCAGCGGCGGGCAGTTACAGAGAATTGTAATCGCAAGGGCGATTCTCAAGAACCCGGCCATCCTGATTTTCGATGAGGCGACAAGCCAGGTCGATGCCGATAGTGAGGCAAAAATTCACAAGGCTATTGAAGAGGTAATGCAGGACAGAACAAGCTTCGTAATCGCCCACAGGTTCAGCACCGTCATAAGCGCCGACGTCATTGTCGTAATGGACGCCGGGCAGATTATCGCCAAGGGCCAGCACAGCGAATTGATTGAAAGCTGTAAACTGTATCAGAGCCTCTATGAAACACAGTTGGTGAAAGCATAGTTGAAGATAGAGTCATCTCGTGTTATTGTCTTCGTTTTACAGATTTCTTATAGTATTTTGAGGTTCCGGTAATGGCAGATCTTACGCGACAAGAAAAGGCACACAAATTGTTCGTGCGATACGAGGGCAACCCTATCCTTTCGCCGGACGAATGGCCCTACCCGACGAATGCTGTGTTCAATCCGGCAGCGGCAAAGCTGAATTCAGAGACTCTGCTGTTGGTTCGAGTTGAAGACAAGCGAGGCTTTTCGCACCTGACCGTCGCCCGCAGTGCCGACGGTTTCACAAACTGGGAAATAGATCCCGAACCGACTCTCGAAGCGGACCAAAGTTCGAGAGAAGAAAGATGGGGGCTGGAAGACCCTCGAATCGTCTGGCTTGAAGAACAAAAGCAGTTCGCGGTTACTTATACCTCTTTTAGCGAGGGTGGGCCCGTCGTATCGCTTGCGATTACGAAGAACTTCAGGAATTTCGCCAGGCTTGGTGCGCTGCTTCCGCCGGAGGATAAGGACGCATCGCTCTTTCCGCGCCGGTTCAGAGGGCGTTTTGCCTTGATCCACAGGCCGATTGTACGAGGAGAAGCTCACATGTGGATCAGTTTCTCGCCCGATCTGAAGCACTGGGGGGACCACAGACCGCTTATCATGACGCGCACGGCATACTGGGATTGTCATCGTGTAGGTCTGGCCTGCCAGCCTTTGGAGACCGAGGAAGGCTGGCTCATTTTCTACCATGGCGTGCGCAATACGACCGCCGGGGGGATTTATCGGGTTGGCATGGCGCTTCTGGATATGGAGGAGCCGTGGAAGGTGCTTCGACGCAGCGACGAATGGGTGCTCGGACCCCACGAGTCATACGAGCGCATCGGCGACGTAAGTGATGTCGTCTTCCCATCGGGACTCACAGTGCAAAAGGAAACGGACCAGATTCACCTTTACTATGGTGCTGCTGATAGTACGGTTGCAGTGGCCACAGCGAAGCTTAGCGACAGCTTGGACTACATCCTTTCATGCCCGGGTGGTTAACAGCAGCGACAATCTCTAAGTGGCTCACACTTTCTGTAGACAGTACGCTGCGAATGCAGGCGAGGAGAAATGCCTCTGTATTTCGACTGACGATGTCTGGCTTATCGGGTGCGATGCGGGCTTCTGCGTCGAATTTTGATAGCTATCAGGCCGAACAGGATTATCGTGGCAGGCTCCGGAATAACAACGCACGGCCTTGTTCTGTCAGAAGGCCGCGCATAGGAATAAGATGAACCGCCGCCGACAGCACCTACACTTATTCCTCCGTATCGCCTGGCAAATCCGCCGGAAGAACCGCCGCTTATTGTGGCGCGTTCTGTGTCTTCTCCCTGTACTTCACTAATAACATGCTCGAAAACGGCGACAACGACCTTCGGTTGGTCCAGATAGACAACAGTTGTTATTGCAGTCGGATCGGACACATTGCCGAGCCACCCCACGAACATGTAACCTGATCTGGCATTTGCAGTTAATTTAACCTCGGTATTCTGTTCGAAGTAGTACAAACCGGGCTCTGGAGAGATTTGGCCCCCAAGAAATGACGATTGCTTCAGAACGAGGGCAACGGTCTCCGCGCGGCTCTCCACCGGAAATAATGCCATAGCAGGCATTGCCCAGAATATAAGTGACAGGACCGCACGTCCAAAAATAATAGAATCCATTCTTTTCACCAAATCCCTTTGACGTAGTAAATATACTCCGACAATTTGTCTTATGCTACTTTACTACATACGTCCTCCTGACGATTTTACCATATTACTCGATACATTATCGGTCTGTCAAGTAAATTCTCTGTTGAATATGGAATAGCCTTGTTTTAAGGCTACTCTTCCATGTTGAACGTAAATAAAGGCGCCACCGAAGGTTAGCAGCAGAAGTGTTGCCGGTTCGGGTATTATGCTTGCCTGAAGATTGTCGATGTAAGCCGCACCATTCGTGCCGGATGTTATGACGAATGATATGTCGAAGGCATCGCGTTTGATGTTGATCGATGCGACTTCGGCATTGGGTTTCCCGCCCCTGAGGGGCAAGCTATATCGGGATCTTCGAGATTGGGTTTGTTTTTTACTCCGCTGCGCGGGGCGGATCATCATATCTCCTTATCTAATAGTTGTTTACGTTATTTCTTGTCTTTTTGAGATTGGGTTTGTTTTGTATAAAAGGGCAGTATTTAGTTCGTGTTGTTGACTATATTCGCAGCGGAGATCCTTCTACTTCCCGGCGAGCCGGGACTCGCTCAGGACGACGCCGAGTTGACTGTGGAACGGTGTCTCCCGAAGGGATCGGGATCTTCGAGATTGGGTTTGTTTTGCGCAATTTTGATTCCGAGTTGGGTGCGCGTTTGTTGTAGTGAATCATGAGATATCGGGGGATTGCGCATTTGTGCTAATTTGCCTAATGTGATCCACCTGGGGTGTGCCTTCGGTATTGGGTTCCCCAGTAGATCGGGACAAGTTGTTTTGCATAATTTGTTTTAGTCATTTTTGTACGTGTCGGTTCTTTGCCGGGATGCTGGTGTCCTGGGTCGAGCCCAGGATAAAATTGGGTTTGAATTGGGTTTGTTTTTTTTCTTGGATTTGCAGGTGAAATTGGCATAAGGTCTTATTCTGTAAGTAGTTAAGGCGATTTTTGCGGGTTTTCATTTTTGGTCTGTTTTGAGCTGTTTTTGCTCGTTTTTGCGCTGTTTTGAGCCTGTTTTTGCTGAAAATGATCGAAAACTGTCGTTACTGACGGATAATAAAATAGGACATATTTGACGCATAGGACCTATGTGACGTATTGGACTCACGCCCCTGAGGGGCAAGCCCCTTGGGGGCAAGCTGGATCGGGACCTTCGGCATGTAGGTAAAGATTCGCATGGGCTAAAGTCCATCCTACAAATAGATGTGATTTTGTAATGACTATTTGGTTGTGAGTGAGTTGTCTACTGTGCGTATTACAATGTGAAGTATGAGATGTTATTGTCATGGTCTATGTTAGGTAGGTATTATACAAAACAGAGGGTGGAAAGTCAAGGGTAATCCATTTTTAGACAGGATTTAACGACTAAAAGTATTTAGACGGGATTAACAAGATTTTGTTTTTTGCCACAGAGTTCATCCTGAATCGAGTTCAGGACAAGCTCCAATCACAGAGAATGTAAGAAAATAAAGCATAGAGCGGGTCGGGCGGGCGTTTGCATCGGAGGGTTTCCTTTCGATGCCAGCATCTTCAGAAACCTTCCTTGCGACCGCCGTGGTATGGGCATACCACATTAAGGGCCGACCTTGGCTGTTTTTATCATTATTAAGACCCTGTGTCAGGGTGCGGGGCGTTCAGGATTGGCAAGGCCGGGACGAGAGCCCTGACATTCGATCACTGCTCCTGAGGAGCCAACGCCTGATAGAGCCCAAACATGATATGTCTCGTTAACACGGTGAAAAAGAGCTTTGCGGGGATTGGGGAGTTGTTATAATGGGAGATGCTGCCGGGAGGAGATATTAGATTTGGTTTGTCGAATAGCGGCGGCGAAAATGAAAGAGAGGTTCGAGATGGTTGATCCTGTGACGGGGGGATTGATCGGGATTAACGAAAAGGGGCTTAATTGACGATATAATTAGCGAGGCGGAAAATGCGCCGGTTCCCAGTATAGACAAGAAAGGACGCTGAATTTAATGGGATTGCCTGGTGAGATTGAGAGACTCGTACAATTGTTCGAGCAGAACAAAGAGTCGTATCTAAAGAGCGGGTACAACGAGACACAAGTTAGGCGGGAGTTCATTGACCCCTTCTTCAAAGCGATGGGATGGGATGTAGACAACACTCGCGGCTGGGCGGAGGCTTACAAGGATGTTATTCACGAGGACGCCATTCGCATTGGTTCGGCTATGAAAGCGCCTGATTACTGCTTTCGTATCGGAGGGATACGGAAGTTCTTTGTTGAAGCCAAGACTCCGGCGGTGAACCTGAAGGAGCGACAGGAACCGGCGTATCAACTGCGTCGGTACGCGTGGTCGGCGAAATTGCCACTTTCGATTTTAACTGATTTCGAAGAATTCGCAGTTTACGACTGCCGGGTCAGACCTCATAAGACAGACAAAGCGTCCAAAGCTCGTGTGATGTACTTTACTTACAAAGACTACGCAGATCGCTGGGACGAAATAGCCTCGATATTTTCGAGGGAGGCGATTCTAAAGGGATCGTTCGATAAATACGCCAAGACGGAAAAACGCAAGCATGGGACGGCGGAGGTTGATGCGGCCTTTCTGGCCGAGATCGAGCGGTGGCGTGAAGTTCTGGCACGAAATATCGCGATTCGCAATCCCGATCTGAACAATCGGCAGCTTAACTATTCGGTGCAGATCACCATTGACAGGATCATTTTTCTGCGAATTTGTGAAGACCGCGGGATTGAGCGATATGGCGAATTGATGGGGCTATTCAATGGCTCGGATGTTTATCAGCGGCTGATGGCGCTTTTTCGCAAGGCGGATGATCGCTACAATTCCGGGCTGTTCCACTTCGTGCGCGAAAAGGATCGGGCCGAGGGGCCAGACGAGCTGACGCCTGAATTGGTTATCGACGATAAGCCTCTCAAAGAGATTCTGCACTGTTTGTACTATCCTGACAGCCCTTATGCGTTTGAGGTGCTGCCTGCTGAGATATTGGGCCAGGTGTACGAGCAGTTTTTGGGCAAGGTAATTACTCTGACGGCCGGGCATCATGCGAAGGTCGAGGACAAGCCTGAGGTCAAGAAGGCGGGCGGGGTATACTATACGCCTTCCTATATCGTGGACTACATCGTCAAGCATACGGTAGGCAAGCTGTTAGAAGAAAGATCGGTGCGTTTTTTCAAGACCAAGCCAGCCAAGATGGATAAGCCATTGCGAGTACTGGACCCTGCGTGCGGATCAGGCTCGTTTTTAATCGGAGCATATCAGGCTCTTCTGGAATGGTATCTGAATTACTATACAGAAAATGAGCCAGAGAAATGGGCAGCAACAAAACATCCGCCCATCTGCCAGTCGGGAAGTTTGGGATGGAAGCTGACAACCGCAGAGCGAAAACGCATTCTATTAGAGCACATCTATGGCGTGGACATCGACACACAGGCGGTGGAGGTGACAAAGTTGTCACTGTTGCTGAGAGTGTTAGAAGGCGAGAAGAACCTTGTCCTATTCCACAAAGAGCGGGCGCTGCCCGATTTGGCGGATAATATCAAGTGCGGCAACTCGCTAATCGGTCCCGACTTCTACAAGCCCCGCCAAATGGAGATGTTCAATGACGATGAAAGATATCGCATCAATGCATTTGATTGGCACGCTGAATTTCCCGAAATCTTCACAGGTGGTGGCTTCAACGCAGTGATAGGAAATCCACCTTACGATGTCCTTGAAAAGGACAGGAAAAAGGCTTCGTGGCCACATGTTGATTTGACAGAGTATGTCAAGATACATGCGGGATACGCCGAAGCGTTGGGAGGCAAACTTAACCTATTCCGTTTCTTCCTAGTTAGATCACTCGATCTATTGCTGTCAGGAGGTAGATTTGGGATGATTGTTCCTCTTGCACTGCTGGGAGACATAAGCTGCTCGCGGACAAGGATGCACATGATTCGACACTTGTCTGATCTTCAGGCTGATTGTTTTCCACAGAAAGACAATCCTAACAAGCGAGTATTCAAAGGCGCCAAACTCTCAACAGTTGTTATCACAGGATGCCACTCATCACAACAAAGCGATGCAGACTGCGCGGTCATCATACGTGTTTATCCTGCCAACGCTATAGAGGATAAACATAGCGAGGCAACAGTGGTCCTTGCTGAAGCACAACTCCTTGATCCCAAGCACGCGCCCATCCCACTAGTCCCAAAACAAGCGAGTTTTTTTACGGTTTGAAGCTGCATCGGCAGTG
>CAZYMD010000019.1:19949-37779 GCA_964649005.1 uncultured Pirellulales bacterium | reverse complement strand
GTGTCTTCGCATTTGCCGATCCAGCGAAAATGGGCTGCAAGCGCAGCGCTCACAGCCCGTAAACCAACACCCTCGTATACCATCCCTTAACTAAATACGATCTGAAACATGGCGCGGAGCATAGCACATTCCTATATCTGGATGCGGGAAAGGCAAGAAGGTCCAAGGTTCACAGGTCTCAAGGCCTCCGCATAGCCCTACAGGAATGCGATTTTTGGCACAGTGAATTTAGGTGATTTTGCGTGCTCGCGACCGAATTGGCTGGTGAGCAAAGCGTCCAGGAAGTCCAAGCTATTGGTTATGGACAGAGTAAAAGATTGCCACAAAATCCACGAAGAGGGACAAACATAAATGTCTTGTGGGCTGATCCAAGAACAACATCGAAAAACTCATAACATTTATGGGTAGAATATGATAGATTCATATGTCAGGATGCAGTTGCCTGACCCATATAGAGAGTACGTAATCAGTTTTGAATTGATAGGATATGTATGCCTGGTTTAGCATCGATACTCGCCCCCAAGCACGACAAGTCGCTTTCTCACAATATCAGAGAGATGGCTTCGGCCATGCGCCACGAGGATTTCTACGTCACGGAAATATTCGACAAAGAGCCGTGTCCATTTCTGGCCGCTCGTGTGCACCTGAACGCAGTGAACACGGAGCAGCAGCCGACCTATAATGAGAATCAATCAGTTCTGATTCTAATGGACGGCGAGCTTTACGCGCGGGACAACGTGCGCGAAAGACTGAGGCTTTCGGGACACGATGTCAAGACCGACAGCGACGCAGAGCTTCTATTACACCTATACGAAGAGAAAGGGCTTGCCTTTGTTGACGATTTGAACGGTAGCTTCCTGGCGCTGATTCACGATATCGAAAGAAACCGAACTGTTGTTGTTAACGACCGGCTCGGAACATATCGGGCGTTTTATACGCTGCGTGACGGCACGTTTATTCTTGCCTCTGAAATCAAGAGCATCTCGAAGTGCAGCGGCTTATCGTGCCGACCAAATGAGGAGAAGTTTCCTGAGTACTTCTTATATGGGGGCGTACTTAACAACGAAACGCTATTGAAGGATATCTATCGATTGCCGCCGGCTTCGATATGGGTTTACGAACGAGGAGAATTGACCAAAAAACAGTACTTCGATTTGTCTAAGGTTCAGGTGGACAGCGGAACCAACCGGGCGGAACTTGAGGAAGAGACAAACAGGGTGTTCACAAAAATCGTGCCAAGATATCTGTCGGGCAAGGTCGCGCTCTCTCTTACCGGTGGGTGGGACACTCGGGCTATACTTGCAGTAGCCGCCCAACAGGGCAGCTCTATTCCGTCCTACACGTGGCAAGGCGCCTATCGAGAAAGTCTCGATGTGAGAATCTCCAGAGAGATTACGCAGGCCCTGGGAACGGAATTTCACGTCATAAGGATAGGTAGGGATTTCTTTGAGAATTTCTCCGAATACGCAAACAAAGCGATCTATGTCTCTGACGGAGGGGCAAGTATTTTCCAAAGTCACGAAGTCTACCTGAGCGGTCTGTCCAGAAACGTCGCTCCCATACGGCTGACGGGCAAATGCGGAACGCAAATCATGTCCGGCGGCGTGCTCCTGCCAAAATATCGTCCCTGCGAGGAGTTGTTCAGCCCGGAGTTTCTCCGCAATCTCGGAGGTCTGAGTCAATATTATCACGACTTCACCGATTGGCAGTCGACAATGGACGTAATCCGCTGGTTGTGGCCCAGTGGCTTCGCGGCCATCCAGAATTCGCAGGTACTCGAACGGACACCATATCTCGACAACGATTTGACCTCACTACTCTTTGCAGTTCCGAGGCAGCAGTTAGCAGGCTCGTTTTTGCAGAAAGCGATCATCGGCAGGAATTATCCCGTGCTGTGCAACATTCCTTCGGACAAAGGTGTGTATGTCAAATCGGATAGTTGGTCGAGAAATACGAAGCTAGCACTGCGTGCGGCGGTCAATCGGAGCCTTACATTCCTGGACAAAGGATATCTTTACATCGGCCTGCCGAGCTCGCTCGTCCGATTCGATTCGTTCATGCAGTACACACGACTCGAACACGCATTTCTGGGCTATTCGATGCTCGTCGCATACAGAAGGTGGATCAGGAACGAGCTGCGAGACTACCTTCAGACGGTACTATCTGACGAACGCACTCTGTCACGGCCTTACCTGGATCGCAGCTACATACAGAAGATGGCATCTCACCACTTTGCAGGCAAGGCCAATCATGCGACTGAGATCGACAAGATTGTCTCTCTGGAACTGTGGCATCGACTGTTCGTGGATTGAGATGCGCACTTAAACGGCTGAAGACCGAATTCCTGGAGAATCCAAAAAGCCTTTCCACTTTTGTGGTTCCTGGTCAAAACGGATCAGCTACAGTTATCTATATCCGCGTGTTTCACTGCTGTGAAGGTGTTTTCACCCGAACGATTCTTTGTTTCAGATTCTACAATTCTTTTTCGTATTCGGGCAGGCATTGACTTGCCGCGGACAACACTGCACTCGATCTTCGCACCGTGGATGGCTTGTGTCAGGCATTCGGCTCCGAATTCGATACGCAGCGATGCTTCACCAGGGATCCAGACACGCACGGATTTTGCCACAGCATCCGATACGGCCAGGGCCAGAACAATCCCCGGCACAATCATGTTCAATATCAATCTACTCATTCTATTGCCTCGCAACATTTCTCAGACCGTCACTGCGGCACTTCTCAGCGGCCGCAGCCTGCGATTAGATACACTATCAATATAATCGCCGCCACAAACAACCAGCCAATGAAAAAACCTGCAATTGACGTTCCGGAAGGCGCCATTATCTCAAAGTTCGTGCCCGGCAGAAGCTTCCTTGCCGGTGGAACGACGGCATTATCCGGCAATCGACAGGGAGTGGAGATTATCTCTCCAGGCTGGATTGGGGTGCGCACCAAGGCATAGAAGTTGTCGAGCTTCTCTTTGTCGACTGATCTGGTCATAAGGCTGACGACTATCCCCATCACGGTCCCAGCGGTCAAATATAGAGCCATTTGCCAGGGCAGGTAGACATACAACGCATCGCCCTGTCCTCGTACAAGACACAGTGTCTCAGGTAGCGGCAGTCCGGCCAACCACGAGGCGAAGAAAGTTTGCGCCGTTAGCCACCAAATACCAAAAGCCGTCAACGTGGCAGCCCATGCGCCGGCTACAGTAGCCCGCCTCCAGAACAATCCAAGCCAGAAGGCGATGCCCATCATTGGGGCGACCTTCCAGAAAATCTCCAGGCCGGCGACGACGCCAGGGAGCCAGTACGCAAAGAGCACACCGCCAGTAACCACCACCACAGATGCAATCCGCCCGACCAGGAGATAGTGCGCCGGCTTCTCGTTGGGCGCCAGGCGTCTGTACACATCCTCAGTGAACAGCGCCGAGCACGAGATCATGAAAGCGTCGCACGAACTCATCACCGAAGCAAGGACGGCCGCAATGAAGAGGCCCAGCATCCCAGGCATGATTTCGGGGAGGAATTCGCCTGCAACAGCTCCGAACACCTTGTCCGGCTCGATGTTCCGCCCCGAAAAGTACACAATTGCAGCCACTCCCGTCAAACACCAGGGAATAGTGCACAGACGCTTGATCAGAGAGCCCACCATGAAGCCGACACGCCCTTCCATCTCCGTCCTGCCGGCGGCGCAGTTGGCCATAGTGTGGGGCTGTGTCACGATGCCTACTAATCCGTTGAAAGAAATCATCGCAATGTAGAAGATGCCGATGTCTGCCGGCGCTACCAATGAGAACATCCGCGAATCTGCAACACCCTCCCGCAGGCCCTGAAAACCTCCGACGGCATTGAGCACAAAAGGCAGCAACAGGAAAGAAAAGACAATAGTCAGCAATCCCTGAATGAAATCAGTCAGTATTGCAGCCGACAATCCTCCAGCCGCGCCATAGACAACGAAGATCAGCGTCATCAGAAATACAGCCCAGTTCGCACTGATAAGTCCGCCTGTACTGGCGGCAAGCACTTCGCTGGATCCTTTGAGCATAAGACCTATATTGACCACAAGGCTCATTACGCCGACGATGGCGAATAACACCGCGACGCCGGCATTGTAGCGAGCCTCGAATACGTTGGCTGTCGTAATGGCTCGAAAGCGACGAAAGATCGGGGCAATCAACCAGTAGAACGGGGTGACAGGAAGCCAGAGCCATTGGTACCAGATGCCGGAAAGACCATTTGTGAAGCTTTTGGAGGCTACGCTGACGGCCTGGTCCGAATGCGTCCCCGTCCCAAAGGTGAACATGATCATCATGATCTTCCCAAACTTCCGGGGCATGAATAGGTCGCTGCTGCTCTTAATCCTCCTGGCAGACCACACACCGATCAGCGCAATAATCACGAAGTAAAACAGCAAGACACAATAGTCGGCCGGGTGAAGTCCCATTGAGCCATCCTTTTCACATCCCGTTCTCAGTCAATTTCGACGGCTGGTCTCGAAACGCCCTGAACACCTGCGGTCAAGTCTCTGCGCCGTCCAGGCTTTGGTAGTACCGGCACAGATCGTCGACTGTCTCAAAGACAGCGGTGATTTGCTCATCGGTTACTCGATCATCCATGTTGATACAACAGACGCCGGTCAGATAGGGATTTTTCGATTGAGCGACCATATCTGTTATTGTCCGACGTATCTGATCCGGGCTCTGCTCAGCAATCTCTACAGGGCTGAGACGAATATTCAGAAACGTGTTCGGCAAAAATCGTCGTAGAATCGCGATGTCTCCACCCCAGCCTACATCGAGAAAATCAAGATGAGGCAGTCGCGCGAAGACGAGGGCATATCGATGAGGATCGGGCCCACAGTAATGGATTCCGAACGGACGATGGCTTTGGCTCCAGGCAACGTCAAACGGCATGAGGAACTGCTCGTAATGCGTTTCAGAGATCATCGTGTGCGAGCACTCCGAGTGCAGGAAAACTGGCGTATCGAAATGCCTCACATTGCGGTTCACCGAAATGCTGCTCGTTCCCGTCTCGCTCTGGACGGTGCGAACAAACTGTTCGATCACCCTGCCGATCTGAGCAAAACCGTTCTCGACAGCGTCGGGGGCAGTCAACATATCCACGAATACGCCCTGTCCGCGCAGGTCCAGGGCCACGTTCAGTATGCCCGCCCAGTTCACATCGCCACAGACACCGCCATGCTTGTTACGCAGCCTCTCGGTGAGTTTTTGGAAATCGGAATAGGCCTTGCTGGTGAACGCCTTGTCAGGGTCGATTTGCAGCTTCGACTCATTGGCCGGGACTACCTGTGGCGGATGCTTTTCGCTATACCTGACTTCGCAGCCCAGCATCTCGGAAATGAAGAAGCCCGCCGCCAAATGTACGGCGCCGAGTTCGGGACGCGTTTGATCGTGATATTTCCCCAGGCCGAAACGGCCCCATTTGTCGTAGAGCACCTGTTCCATTCGCCGCTCATCTTCCACACGACGAGCGGGATGAAAAAAGAAATCCCGATCAAAACAGATCCCGGCGTGCTTGTGCCACCATTCAGGCCCCATCACAACGTCGACAGGCAAGAGAGGATTGTTCAGCAAATTGTTTCTACTGTATTCAGCCATTTGATATGGGTAGGGGCAAAAGATATATACGGGCATTGCAGCTAAAAGAGAAGGCGTCTGGTGAAGGCACAGCCTGGGCCGGATTTAGGACATCTCTCGAAATTATCGACCTTTTCATTATCGGCGATACCCATAGCCACGAAAACTCACCACGCTGTGAATCGGCCGACATGAGGTAATTTGCCTGTGTTGTGACCTTTGAAACCCGCTCGCAGAGCACGAGTAGCTCCAATGTAGCGTTTGCCCGGATGAGAGATACCATCGAAAAGTAAACGTATTTCATCAGCTCAGACTCGTTCACACGGTTCTTAGCAAAGGCCATCCTGCATTATGACTACAGAGGGCATTCTGCATAGCTCGCAATATACGAGCGAAGGAGAATGGAGGCGGGGGGATTCGAACCCCCGTCCCGTGATGCTTGACGACAGGCGTCTACATGCTTAGTCGATCTATTGGAATTTCGCGTCTTTAAGCGCCGAACGACAGGCTCTTAAGTCAGCTATTTCGGAGAGATCTCACACTGCCGGCCCGAACAACCTTTAGTGCCAGTCTGCTATTTGGCGCCCTTATTTAACTCACAGACATAGTCAAACAGGACGGGTTGCCAATTTAGGCAGCCATTCGCAACTGAGAGTTGCCAATTAAGATTTAAGCGTCGGATGATTAACCAGGCCAACCGACATCCTGGGCATGCAACCTATCGATCCGCCATCCGGTCGAAGCCATTCGCCCCCGTATTCACTTGTCAAGAGATTGGAAAATACTCATTACTTATTTTACCAACTTATAGCTCTTTTACATACTACTCTTCTTAGGAAAGGCCTTCTTCTTCACCTTTTTCTTGCTTGTCTTCTTAGCAGCCTTGTTATCCTTCGGTGGTTCAACAATCCTGAAAACAGGAATAGTTAGGGTAGGCAGGTTCATTCGAGCAATCGTGTTCTGGACGAATTCCCGCCAATACGGCCATGCGTTGTAGACTCCGTTCATATCTGCAAATTGCTTAAATCCAGCCTTGGTCAAGCCTTCAAAGTTGTCCAGCTTGTAGGTCAGCAGGAAAGAGGCTTCAATCTTCACAACGGGCTTGTCCATTTGGCCTTCAGTAAAACCTTCAAAAAGAAACTTTGCTATTACCAAAAGATACCCACCAACACTGTCAATTTGCGCCTGCGCAGAGTGTTCGATATTGAAGGCTTTCTTACCCTTTGTAAGGCAAGGCTGTTGGCTGCATTGGCATTCAATTAGTCGAACATCCTCAAGCTGCACTCTGTCCGAAACCAGCAGGCCGGGCAAATCACTAATAGAAGATTTCTTCCCAGTTTTTTTTTGCTTTGTCGCTTTCTTTTTTGCCATTGCTATGCCACCTGCCTGATTCCCGAAGTCCTTTGTGGATTTGTTGCACTATAATCTTTTTGCACAGGGATCCATTCTTGATTTTGAGTTGTCGAGGCCAACCCAAAAACTTGATCTATATCCAAAGGAACCGCAGACACTTGAAGCTTGAATCCAAGCGCAAAGAGCAGATCAGAAATCGTCACAAGTGTCATATTGTGATCTCCGCTCAGAAGCTGGGTAATATTACTCTTTGTAACGCCAGAACGCCTCGCAAGTTCTGCCTTATTCATCCCCTGCTCTTGCATCACTTTGCATATCGCCTCTGTAACCTCGAACATAAGGTCTTCACGAAAATATAGTTTTCGGCCCTCATCGTCCGACAACAGGTTTTGTATGAAATTCTTACTCATTTTTATCACCTCTACTATGCTAACGCTGGTTGTAAGCGAGATGTTCATCCATTATTTGCTCGGCCGTGGCAATTTCTTTCGGTGGTGTCTTTCTTCTCTGTTTATTAAAGCCATGCGTTAAGAACCAAGTCTTGCCTTCCTGAAAACATAAAATACGCACTCCTGTATGCACCTTGAACTCCCATATTTTGCCGCTTAAGTGCCGGAACCTTTCAGTATTGATAATTTTTCCCACTTCCACAATCTTTGAGAACAACTTTGCCAGTTTGGCTTGATCTTCCTTCTGTAAGTCTTCGAGATATTTTTTTGCAGGCCTATTGCCGTTCTTACGGCGAGCGTAAGCCACGATTGCATTTTCCCCTTCTATCAGTGGATCGTCTTGATAACTTATTGAGAACCTATTCGTCATTACCAAGCCAATAGTTTAATTATAACTTAACTATTCTGGGGAACAATAAAAATCTGAGAAAAAGGCAAAAAAGAACTTACCTAACAAGAGCGACACACCGCATATATAGCATGAAAACCCACAACAAACACAACATATAGCACATCTCACGTGAACGCCAGATAATGACCCTGTTGAAAGTATATTATTGGTACCAAACTGTTATTTGACAAGGGACTTTTTTTGCCTTTTTGGGATTCAATCTCCAGCAGATAAAATCATGGCTGGGAGTTGATTCAGTCAAATTCGATAGAGAAGCAAACAGGTTTTAAACAAGAATTTTAAGGATTTGGGCCGATAAACAGTATATTCGTGAACATTCAGTAATGTTCGCCGGACAGCAAGGGCGACTCGAAGGCCAAGTTGGCTCGGCGAGTTAGACAATTAGTGGAAGTGATCGGACAGCTTAGGCAAAGTGTATCGGAGCAGTCGGATCGCCGGAGAGAAAGGAGTATTGCGATGCCTGCAAATATTGCACACATGCTCATAGCACACAAGGCGATTCAAACACTCAAGAGCAAAAAAATCGCGGAATCGGCCGCGTTCAGGGAGTTTGCGGAGATGCTCGACGACAGCTCCGAGGGCAAGAACTACAAAGCATATGTGAATCTGGGCAGTATGGGGCCCGACTTGTACTATTACGCCAAGCTGAGCAGCTCGGCCAAGGATATGCTTTCGGAAGGTTTCGTTCAGGCCAAAGGGGTAACGCCGTGGTCGTACCACCTTCATTCGCAAAGGCCCAACGAGTTTCCGTTAAAGCTGATCGAGATCATGTTTAGCGATGTTGTGAGAAAGAAGGGCAAAGCTAAGTTGGACCAGGATGATTTTCGCAAGCTCGCTTATATAGCCGGCCACTTGACGCATATTGCAGCCGATCAGATCATTCATCCGGTCGTCAACAGCGTCGCCGGGCCCTACTACCGCAGTGGAGCCAATCGCAAAAAGCATCGCGAGTGCGAGGTTTTTCAGGACTACTACCTTTATGAAGAAGTTTATCGTTTGGAGGAAAAAACGGGGAGCAAATATGACTTCTTCGAGCAGGATTTTCGCCAGTGGGCCGACTGCGTGAGAGGCTGGACGCCGAGGAACTCTGAAGACTGGTTCCGCTATTTTCTGCAGAGGGGATTCATGGAATCCTATGGGCTGTGCCCTGAAGAGGACCAGATCGAGAACTCTGTGGATAATCTGCTTCTTACCCTTCGAGCGTGCAAGACATTCGGACCGTATAAGAATGCGGCAAAAGACTATAAGAAAAAGGGCCATGATTCAGAGATGTTCAAAGAATATGTCAAGGATGTAAAGTATTTAAAGTATTATCGCATAGCGGTGGAACTTGCGGTGATCTATCTGATTGCGCTGTACGAAGTCTATTTCACGCTCAAGGAGGACATTGACTTCACAGGCCGTCATAAGGAACGTTTTCAAAGCATTGTCAGCGATGCTGATCTTTCCTGCCCGCTAAAGAAAAATATTTTCGAGGAGGCCAAGAAGCAGCTTGGCCGGAAGGGGACGATGGTCCCGACAATCCGCACACACCTGAGCCCTCTGTTGGCGAAGACAGAATTCGCCGAGCCGACCAGAATATTTCGCAGCAGAAGTGACAAGACGGTTGTGAGGATGTAACTGCAATAGTAGAGCACTGAGGGGGCCAAAACCAAGAATCACAGAAAAGCGAGCCTTGGAGGAGCAGTATTTTCTATAGAAGCGCTGGTCGGGTGGGACGCTGTGGTATATAATCTAACGATGGATTTATCGATAGTGATACCGGCGTATGAAGAGAGCAGCAAGATCGGCCGTGACATCAAGGATGCAGCGTCTTTTCTCAAGAACGCCAATTATGAAGGTGAGATCATAGTCGTCGATGATGGCAGCAAAGATGATACTTGCCAGGCTGCGAAGAGCGTCAAGGTCCCTCCTGGAGTATCAGTGAAAACCATTCGGTGCGAGCAACACCACGGCAAGGGGTATGCTGTGAGAATGGGCATGCAGCAGTCAAAGGGGGACTTTGTCATGTTTGCCGACAGCGGCAATTGCGTGCCTTACGATGATATGCTGCGAGGCAGGGAACTGATCGAAAAAGGCGAGTGTGAAATCGCACACGGCTCAAGGAAGATGAGAGGGTGTCATATAGAAAAAGCACAAAGCCTGTATCGACGTATCTGCTCGAAAATGTTTCATTGGTTTGCAATTTACGATATGGGCATACCGGCGGAATTCACCGACACTCAGTGCGGTTTCAAAGTCTATAAGGGCGATGTCGCAAGGCATCTGTACGGCGAGGCCTTTACAAACGGTTTCACGTTCGACATCGAAATCATAATGAGAGCACAGAGAGAGGGCTATCACATCAAGGAATTCCCGGTAGACTGGACGTGCGACCGTGACAGCCGTCTGTCGCCTACACGCAGTTCGGGGAAGGTTCTTTCGGAATTGATGAAAATCAGACGGGAGTTGAATAGAAAATAAGACTTGCGTCCCTCCGGATTGCAGGCTGTAAAATCCTACTGGAACTCTGCAACGCCATTCCATTTGCCAAAGTGGAGGAGTTGCTCGTTCTCAGATTCAGATTCGGTTTCATCCGGCCTGAGTATCAGCGCCGCCATCACATCAGGATGACTGGAACAAAACGCTTTAATTTGCTCGACCGACATCATCATAAACGTGGTGGAAAGTGCATCACCTGAGGCGGCGTCAGGCGTCGATGACCAGGCCGCGAGTCTGGCTTTGACCGGCTTGGCTGTGCGAGGATCTATGATATGTCCACCCTTCTGAACTCCTGAGCCGCTGACGGCGCGGTTGCTTAGGCTAAGGCGCGCGATGATTTTCTTTTCCTGTGGATGAGTGAAAGTCAATGGCCAGCCGTCCATATCAGGCGGTGGATCGAGCGCCAAGACTGAGCTGTAGCCTCCATGAATGAGCGCAATGTTGATATCCCATTCTTGCAGCATTTTCGCCATACAGTCAACAGCGTAGCCTTTTCCGATACCGCCAAGGTCGACGTACAGCGGAGCAACCGAAACGCACACAGTATGTTCGGATTCATTAAACTGTAGAAGGTCGACGCCGGTGTGTTGTATAGCTGCTTCCAATTCCTGTTCCGTGGGAATCCTGGGATTTCCCTTACCATCCTTCCAACACTTGAATAGTGAACCTATTGTGATATCGAACAGGCCATTGGTTTCATGATATAGCTTTTGCGCCAACTGGAGACACTCGAAGGTCTCAAGGCCAACAATTGCAGGCGTATCGGCGGCAAGAGCATTAATTCGCGAGATATCGCTGTTCTCAATGAAGCGACTAAGATCCCTTTCAAGTCGATCTACCTGATCAAAAGCGGCTCTGGCGGCCTGTTGTGCATATTGAGCGTCCTGTGTCACCACAATGACCTCAAACGTCGTGGCCATTGCCTCATGAGTGAAACGCTTCATATTCGGTATGGATGAGCAGTCGCCATCCATAAAACAAGTTTCCGGTGACGGTTCAGTCATTTGTCCGTTGAGCTGCCTGATGGCGGAGGTTCAGGTTCGTTGTCTCGGCTTTGCTGGAGTGCGTCCCAAAGATCCTTGGCGACAAAACCACTCAGCTTAACGCCCGGGCGCAACCAGATGTAATAAGGATTGTCGAATACATACATGTACATGCGGCGCTGTTTCAGTGGCGTTTGTACATAAAGTTTATTCGCCAGCTTACCTTCAAACTGTGGAGAAAGGATAATTACTGAAGCTGTGGCTACATTGTCGGGGACGGTATTGTGATACTCTACAGCAGTGAAAGAACGCAGATACCACGGAATGGGCCAATAGTCATCTTCATCACAGATGACACTTACAGGTATTTCACGCCCGCGCTCGTGGACAGCGGCGTACTTCTCAAGGAGACGTCCAACTGTGAAGATTTCCTCTGTCGGGTGAGCATAGACATACGGATTGCGGCTGTCGGCACAGTACTTGTAGCTGTTCAGATACGCCTGCCAGCCAAGATGGACGGTGGCTTCGAACAGAAACAACATTATGATAAGGCGAGGCAAGACATTGGGCACAAGCCTAACGAGCGTAACAGCGCCAAGGCCCGCCAACAGTATCATGCCGTGCAGAAAGCCAAGAGCGCACCAGGGGGTCTTGTATGGTATTACAGAGTACATCACAGTCATGATTACAGTATAGAACGCGATGAACCGGACAAAATGGAGGTTGTTCTGCCTGGCCCCCCTACCCAGAACAGCAGCAAGAAATCCAATAAGCGCCAAGACAATAATCAGGGCCTCGGTCCAAATTGGGCCGCCACCGAACCTGAAGAACAACAACATCCTAAGGTAATAGTACCACGGGTGATTATGGAGATTGTTGTTGTGTGCCCGGTCAAAGTAGGTCGTGTAGGTGCGAATTGAATCGAGAATACCCGCCGGATTTTTCAGAAACGAAGAGAATAATAGCATTGAAACAACTGCGGCGGCGGCAATGCCAAGGATGATATGCGAAAGCTTGACTGTTCCAGAAAGAGACCCGACACTGCGCCGGTGTAACAGAAGGACGAGGACCAGGGCCATGAACATAGCCCCATATGCAATAATGCATGTTTCCTTGGTGGCGTGCATGAGTCCCAGGAAAACACCGGCTGCTATAGCCCAGGCTATGTTACGGCTTCGAGAGTACCGATAGCCTGAGACGATAACTCCAAACGATAAACAGACCAGCAGCATTTCCTGAATGTAATACCGGCTGTAGAACACCATCGCCGGGGAGAGAGCGGTTAGGAAGGCCGCAACGACAGCAGGCTTGGGCCCCAACGCATCAATGACCAGAAGCAGCATTAGCACCAATGCCACGCCGAAGAAAACGGGCACGATCCGAATCGTGAATTCACTTGCCTGGCTGAGTTTGTTGACTGAGGCCAGTCGAGCGGAGATCAATGTCAGATAATTGAGGATGGGGCCGTGGTATTCAGTGGCCTCGTACTTATAAACACCTTCTTCAAGCAGTGTGCCGAATTTGTCGGCGTGGACGGCTTCGTCGCCATGTAAAGGACGCTGCGCAAGCCGAGGCACGCGCAGCGTCATCGATATCACAGTCGCGGCCAGAATAAGGACGCAACATTTGGCTGTTAATTTCATTTTACCGGTTTACCGTAAACAGCCACCTCAATGTAATGGTTCAGATCATTACCGGTGTTGCCGTTGCTGTAGCAACGAACATAGCGACCCTTGACACCCTTTGAAAGGCAATCGAAGAGCCTGCCCTCGTTGGTCTCAGTGTAGTGCATATCCTTACCAACGCCAAGCCCGGATGAATTGTCGATATCGTTGTTGAAGATGGGCTGAACGTTTGTAACAAAATCAGGATCGTCAGCGACCTGTATAACAACATCAAAATACACCCTTGCCTGCTTGTGATAGTGCCAGACAATAACAGCGTATATCTCGCTCATCTGCCCCAGATCGACCGTTACATGCTGTAGGAAAGGCCCCAACTCAACGTAGCTGCCGTCGGCGGCTTCTTTGTCATCGTCGGTAATCATCTCGAGTTCACCAATAATGGGCTCCTCATCACTACTGGAGACGGGTTTGTTCAGAGCAAGGTTTACGGTCCCTTCGGGAGCAAGAAATGGCGCTCGAGGCCCACCCGAAGGCTTCTCCAAATTCGGCACCCGAGTGTCCTGCGGGGTACCAACAAACATGGGCTTGGGCAATTCAAGCTTGATTGGAACCATGCCGGCAGCCGCCTTTTCATCTGGGGCCGGTTCGGATTGCTCAGCGTCAGCAACTGGCTCTTCCGCTGGCTTATTTGGCTCCTCGACCTCAACCTTGGGCTGCTCTTGGACAGCAGGCTTCTGCTCTTCCGCGGTTTCCGGTGCCTTTTTCTCGGCAGGCGGTTGGCTCGGTGCAGCCTGTTCGGGAGCCTTCTTACAAGAACAGACAAAGCACAAAGATACTACAACCAACACCAACACACAGAGTTTAACAATTGAACTGATACTATTTTTCATCATTTTTCTGAACCTCAAATACTTGTAGTTGCATACTGCCAGCAGCGTTCCGGACTGCCCATACGCCGGTCACACCTGCCCAAAAACAGAACGGGCATCCTATTCTATTTCTATGACGTTGTCAACCCGTGGAAAAGTATATTTTTCCCAGGCAATGTGCCCCGACAAGAGCATAGAAAGCTCAGTTTCTTCGACAGGATGGAATATATTCGCCCGGTAGCAGGCCAATTGCTGTGTACTCTCATGATAATGTCTCTTCACGGGGGTCGCTTGGAACTTCTTACAATTGCCAATGATCCCCGGTGATTGTCCAGGACCGGGCCACAACACCTTACAAAAGCTCTGCGCAGAAACGAAGCAGGGATCCGATAATTTCGCATCCCTGCTTCGAAAATAACTTCACGTGCTATAGAAAAATCGAATAAGTATTCAATTTAGCCATATAAAGGCCCTACACGCTTCGAATCTCACTTAGAAGCGGCAGGCATCTCAAGAACCTTCGATTCCAATCCCATCTTGGCCAAAACGAAGTAGAGAACCGCACCGACTATGAACGCCATCAGCGGTGCTGCGGGAATATTAGCCAATCCCACGAGTGGGGCAATGCCTACGACAAAACCAACGGCCCATGAAACCCAGCCGGCAATGTTCCAACCGGCACGCGGTCCGGCCCACTTCTTACCCGCGAGGAGGTAATCCACCATCATAGCGCCACAAATTGGACCGAAGGAAGCTCCGATTACCGTAAAGACAGCGGCAGCATCGCCAGCCCAGCCAGTCAGAGCAAGCAAAATACTGACGGCTGTGCCTATGCCAACAGAGATGAATGGGTTGACTTTGGGCAGAGTTGTTTTGAAGCTGTTCGCAGCGATAAAGGCAGAGAAGCAGGCCGAGGGAAAAGCTGCAACAGCCAAGAGCAGCGCCATGGTCTTGCCTGCACCTTCGGAGCCCATAAGAGCACCCATGAAGTCGGGATCAGCAGCGTTAAGACCGTACTTCCCGCTGGCGGCAAATGCTCCTGCTGCGATGAGAATGGCAGCTCCACCTGCTACGAAGGGAGCCAATGCGACACCAAAGAGGCCGCCCATCTGGACATCCTTCTCATCTTTATTATTCATGCCGAAATCAACACCCGCGGCTCCTGCAGTAGCGAAGAATCCCACAACATAAGTAATGCATAGTGCAATTACACCGAAAGCACTTAGACCAGCGGTAGTAGTAGACCCGGCGGCCTGGCCGGCAAGAACGAGCTTCTCAGCCTCGAAATCTCCGAGGCTACCGAGAGTCTTGGCCAGCATAATGACGAGAATCGCTATGGGAATCAGAGGCAGGAACGTTGCGATTTTGGCAACATATTGAATGCCCTTTAAGCCGACAAATGCAGCAATGATCGCCCATATCACTGCGATGACCTTAGCAGCAGCGAGACTACCACCAAAAAGCGGAGCGAGAGCCAGTGAAGCAAAGTACGCATTGACACCGAGCCATCCGAACTGGAGGACACCCATAAGAAAACCCGGCATAAGAAAACCACCCTGGACACCGTAGGTCGAAGTGCCTACGACATAAAGCGGCAGGCCTGTTTTCATACCAAGAAGACCCGGGACCAAGTAAAACAGAAAGTGACATAGCAAGCAGGCAACAATCAGTCCCAGCAATGCCACTCCAACGCCTTTGGAGAGCACACCACCAGGTATTGCAGTTCCACCGCTTGCCATCTGACTCCAGAACACGAACCACAGGAAGATTCCTGCGTAGGTCGGAGCCGTGTTTTTATACCAGGGGGCTCGGTTGCTTGTGGGATTTGGCTTGGCCATGCTTACATAGCCTGGCAGCATTCCGTTACTCATTTTCTCGTCTCCTAATAAAGTTACCCTGAATACTTCCCAGGAACATCACTGAATATCGAGGGAAAATATAACATGTTTGTGGCTTTGTGAACAGTTTTTTTAGGCGAACCCAGGTTTTCCGGGGCCATGAAAAAAGGGGCTGACACAACGCATCCAAGCGTTTGCAGGCCCCGTTTGGTCACACGGTAGTTATCGATATTGCGATCATTACTTCATTTGAGCACGAGTCAGCAAATGGATGTGTACTATTGCTACAACAGCAAAAGCCAGCGCCACGTAACGATGCGCGTCCATGAGCAGCTCCTGCCAGTGGGTTCCGGCTAACGGCAACATGCTCAAAACGATTGACAGAACAAGCGGCAAAGCAAGGAACATAATCAACCAGAAAGTGATCTTAGGCAATACTCCGCCTGAACATTGCTCCTCGCTGCATTCGGTCTTAACCAGTGTCGCCCGGCGAATAAGCCCCTGCAGCCAGGGCCAGTCGCAACTGCAGAAACGACAGTTCCGAGCCCACATAACCGCCAGAACAGCCAGGCAGATCGCAAAGACCGGCGCGAACGTGGCGTGTATCATCATGAGATAGCCCGAAATGTTCTCATCGGAGACTAACGGCCGATAAAAGCCCGTTATGGCCAGCACAACGAAGCACAGCAAGGCAAGCAGGAAGACAAGCTTACGCAAGCCCCCCATCAGACTAAGCTTCTGCTCGACGAAGAGCATGCACAGAAGCTGGACCAGTTTCTTTATGGGATGTCGCCAACATTGGCAACAGGGAGAAATAATACAACTCAGGCCGATACCGCCAAACGTGGCGAGAAGCACAACTATCGAAATCTCTCTGTACATGCTATTCACACACTCTCAACTTTGTAAATTAATCCCGCTGTGTCAGTATTTTTACGACACAGGCAAGAGCCTTCAAGGCATAAAGCAACAGCACGACGGCCAACAAGGCACACGAGCCAAGGGCCACAACTTTAAACCATGGCCTAAAGACAAACGAAGCGGCAAACGCCCATGCATAGGTTGGGCTGATATCCTGGAAATCCGTCATCCGCTTTATATTCGCACGATCTGTGGTGATTGTCGAATCGACCATAACGTCGCCGAAGAAGAACGGCGCGTCGGTTGCGTGACAATCAGTACAGTAACGAATCCCAAGCGACTGTGCGGCCGGCCTGACATCATGGCCGATAGGCCACAAATAGGGTTTTGCCGAAGGATGATTCGGTTGCTCGACTAACTCGCCAGATTCATCAAGGCTATACAGATTGCCTCCAGTGACATATCCAACTTTGCCTTCCAACTCTCCATCTGAAGTTAGGGCTGTTAGAGCGGCTTTGATATCGCCTTTTGTGAATTCGGGCCAATTTCCGCTGGCTAATAGCTCCTTGCTTTCGAAAGCCGATCCGACAATATTCGTTACTGTATCGTAGGCAATCGGCGCGATGTTCTGGTCTTCAATGGTGCACCAATAGGAAGGCCAGACCATTTTATGAGGCGCAAGCTTCCCATCGGCTTGCTTTGCCAGCACGGGGGCTACTATGTGCGGGAGCATCTCTTCTGATTTATTTACGTTTGGAGTTCCCAGGCGATGCGCTCTGGCGGTTTTAGCCAGTATTGTTTTCTTGCCCGGCCAAGGGCCTGAATGACATGCCGTGCAGGTCAGTCGCTCGAAATGCACGACCGGTATTCCGACGTGCTTCGGTATCGGGGCTCCAAGCCGCCCGGCTCCGGGAATATCAGCCGAGTGCGAACCAAGGTGGCAACCTTCGCATGACGAAAGCACCGCAAAATGATCGTTCGGATCGGCAGTCTCCGATGGATACCCACGGGTTGTCTTATGGTCGATTCCATTTCGATGGCAATCGACACACTTGAGGCCTGCAGTCAGATGAATGTCTTCGTCCGAGGACCACTTCTCAGTGTGCTGCGATTCGTAGTACACGTTGGAGTGACAGAAATAGCAGCGCTGGTTAGGCACTTCTCTGAGTATGTTGAAAGAAATCTGCTGCTCAGAGTCAAACGCCTCCGGTCGGTACGTAACAGTCGGTGGCGTCTTGCCCGCAGGAGCTTCAGGGAAGAACATGTCGAACGTAGTGGGCATGTCCTTGGCTGAACCCTTGACAGATGCAAATTCGCAACTGCCCGTCGCGGCCCAGCGGAAATTCTCGCGGACTATCTG
>CAZYMD010000019.1:0-19849 GCA_964649005.1 uncultured Pirellulales bacterium | reverse complement strand
GAAAAAGGCATAGCCGGGTCATCATCCGGGGCGATCTTTTCTTCGCTCATGTTGCCATCTTCATCGCTGTAGTACAGCGGAATCACATGGGTTGGATGCGCCCTGCTCCCGTCACTCTCGTCGCCTAACAGCTTCTCGTGAGTCTCATCAGCCCCAACAGCAACAGCGACTAAAGCCAGCACCAGCAGGCACACAAAGCCGATTATCGTCAGTTTCTTACTCAATTTACTGCCAATCCTAACACGTGTTCTGAGCTAATATTCGAAGGGGACACGACATGAAATCGTGCCCCCGAAATGGACATTTACACCTTGAAGTCTTCTGGTTTGAACTCCAGCTTTCGGCCGGCAGCGACAGCTTCGTTAACTTTCAGGACCATAACAGCAGTCTCGTATCCGACTTCAGCCGGGCAGTTAAGCTTGGTCTTGCCATTGGTTCGTACAGCCTCGAAGAAGTTCTCAAGGTGCGGCTGATGGTATTTTTTGCCACCCATATCGACAGGAATGTCGTAGCTCGGTGGCTTGGGCGACTCGCGAACGTCAAGTACAGTGCCGGCGGCGGGCTTTTCGGGTTCTTCTTCCTTCGCGGGTTCCTTGATATAACCCTTTTTAACCCAGGCATCCCATTTGGCCGATTCGACCCACGTTTCTTTGTAGGCGGCGCCGCTACTACCGGCTTCGGAAATCTCCAAAGTCCCTTCGTCACCCATGAAACGTTCGAAGTAACCGTATGCGCCGTTGCTTGTTGTCGTCTGGTAGAAAGCCCTGACGGTGCTGTCGCCTACTGCAAATTCATAAATTGCAAGAACGTGGTCGTACCATTCATGGCCTTTCCAATAGTCGATGCCACCGCTGGCCATTACCGCCTTGGGGGTTGTGCCCAGGAACCAACTGTAGATGTCGATCTGGTGTGAACCGAGGTCCACGATCGGACCACCGCCCAAACCTTTGTACCATCGCCAGTTTCTGAACTGCTTCATGTCCGTGAAGCCGTACTTCGTGAGCGTTGCCTGAGGAACGGGGTACTTGGCAGGGAATGTCAGGTCTTCGCAAGAGGCTTTACTGCGATTCCACTGGCCGTTGATACAGGTCGTCTGCCCCAAAATCTTGGCTTCCTTAATCAGCTTGTTGTAGCAATGCAGATAGCGAGGATTACTCCGTCGTTGGTGGCCAATCTGCAGGAGTTTGCCCGTTTTCTTGGCAGTCTCGAGCATTTTCTTGGCGCCTTCTAAGGTATTGGACATCTCCTTTTCGCAGTAGACGTGCAAGCCAGCTTCCATACATGCACAAGCATGTGGGGAATGCCAGAAGTCGGGAGTCGCCACTAAAACAGCATCGAGGTCTTTCTCATTGGCCAGCATGTCCTGGTAGTCTTCGTACTCATTTACAGGTTGCTTATATGCCTTGAGCTGGCGGGAGACACGTTTTCGGTTGTAAGAAGCCCAGATATCGCAGACCGCTTTGAAGCGAATACCTGGTATCTGTAGGCAGGACTCCATGAGTATCTGCCCTTCCGCTCCTGCACCGAGCAGTGCGACATTGATATCATTGGCGCCGCCGGCTGTCTGGGCGAAAAGCATTGGCGAAATAGCAAGACCAGCGCCAACCGCAGCCGAAGAACGCAGGAAATCACGTCTATCTATCATTTTGTTGGTAGATTTCTTATTCATCTTGATCTCGTATGCTCCACTTAATGAAAAACTGTTCGTCAAACGGATTTCGCGGAATATAACACCGTGAGAATCCACTGTCAAGGACACATTCGGCCCAATCTGCACTCGTCACACAGGAAGCCTGTGCAATCCATACGAAGGACCAAACTACGTCTGTTTCGTTCAATTATTCAATAAACAACCACAATGCATTGCGTAAAACGATAAAAACTACTTTTTCAGGGGCGTTATGATGATGTTCCGATACGCCACCGGGCCATGATTGCCCTGGAACATCAGTGGGCCAGTCGGGGCCTCTTTGCCATTGACACCACCGGGGGTTTGCTGCTCCATCTCCAGATTTGACTGGAGAACTCTACCATTAAGCTCGATCTTGCGGAAAACAGCCTTACCGTCAGGTTTTTTCTTGCCTGAAGCATCAAACTTCGGAGCCTGCCACTCGATTACATATTGCTGCCACTGGCCAGGCTTTCTTGAGGCGTTGAACGGTGGCTTGAAGCCGCCATAGACTGCGCCCATATCACCGGCGCTCATGCTGTTGTCGGGCTTGCCCCAGCTATCGAGAACCTGGACTTCGTACTCGCCCATGACGTATACGCCTGAGTTAGAGCCCTTGGGAACCATAACCTGGACCTCAACGAGGCAATCGCCAAACTTCTCGTTGCAGTGCAAATCCTGACTCTCGCCATGAGCAGGCGTGAGGTTAATCATCTCACCTTCACCACCGGCATTCTCAAGCTTTTTAGGATCTGCGAAAGACACTTTAGCCTTACCAACAACCCATAAGTTTGCCTTACCTGAGCCACCTTTCCAGTTATCCAGGTCTTTGCCATTGAAAACCATTTGTGCGTCGCCGTATTTCCCTGGTTCGAGCTTTTTGATCTTGATGTCTTTGAAGTCAACAATCATGGGCGGGCCTGCATGGATCTGCAGGGCGAGGACGCCTTCGCGTATGGAACCGTTGCGGTCGCCCGGATCATCAGGATTCGTGATACGATCATTGTCGATCAGCTCCATCGTCTTGTAACCATTGAGGTAGTGGATAAGGTGGTTGCCACGTGCGATGATGTGGTACTCGTTCCAATCCTTATCTTTGTAGTATCCAATTCTTTTCAATTCCTCGACATCGGAAACCTTGGACACAACAGTTTGTTTGTTGCCCTTCTCGATGACCATCAGGTCGCCAACGTTGACCAGCCAGGCACGACCGGCCTCGTGGTAGAGGAAACCTACCTTGCCAGGATTGTTCTCAACTTCGGCCTGATAGCCGCTGATTACCCACCTGTTGGCGTCGGTCTCTTTGCTGATCAGCTTGCTGCGGTACTGAATGCCTGAGTTGCCGTTCTGGAGGCGGAACTTGATTTTAAGCTCGAAGTCCTTGAGATTGCCGCCCTTCCAGACGATGAAAGTGTTGCCCCTGGCGGGATTTTCCTGTGTGGTCTCGCCATGGATTACGCCATCTTTTACCGACCAGAGGCGAGGGTCGCCATCCCAGCCGGAAAGGTCTTTGCCGTTAAAAATGGTTGTCCAGCCTGCATCGTCGGCAAGAGCAGACTGGCTGCATCCGACCATCGGAAGGAGATTCAGAGCCACTATCGCCAAAGCGAGAATGGCTACACTGTGTAAGATAGAAATATTCTTTTTCATATTCAATTGTCCTTACTGGCTGGGTTTTAGTCGAGTGATTTGATTTTGAGATTCTTGAACCAGACCGGGTTGCCATGATATTGGAAGCCAAAGTGGCCTTCGCGCGACATATCCTTGTAGGCGGTGCTGAACTTGTTTTGGGTTCCAGGGACTCCTTCCTTGAGCGAAGGATTCTTGCCTGCATCGGTCCAGAGGTTCAAATCCATATCAATGATATCTTCGCCATTGAGATTGACGTAAATCTTGTTGTCCAGACATGTTATAATGTAGTGGTTCCACTCGCCCGGCTTTTTCGTAGCGACCTTCGATGGTGAGAGGCAATCGTAGATTGCGCCGCACTGGCCGTGCTTGGAGCCGTCGGTTGTGGCGTGAATCTGCACTTCAATGGCAGTGTTTATCCAGTTCTTAATGCTGCCTGTGCGAATGAAGACACCACTGTTGCCACCCTCTGGTACCTTGAAATCGAGTTCGAGAATAAAATTGCCATAGCGTTCCTTGGTCCAGATGTCGCCATGACCATCTTTTGCCGGCGTGAGGACGCCATCGTCATTAATAATCCACTTCGAATCTCCGGGCATAATGGCATCGGGGATACCACTTGCGTCTTTCTTGAAGAGGTCCTTGTATGGTGCGTCACTCAGGGCCGCAGTGGTCTTCCTGAAGAATGCCACACAGCCTGAGATTTCCGGCATGGAATTGTCCCAATGGTACTCGTATTCGATGGAGAAGGCGCCTTTATAGCCCTGCTTTTTCAATTCAGCCAGGATTGCTGCGGCCTTACCTACACCCGTACCCCAGACGACATCATGTGCACCACGATTGCCAAATTCATTGAGATCCTTGAAGTGAGAGCTAACAATCCTACCTTCGAGCTTCTTCACGGCTTCAAGAGGATCAATCCCCGAGCGGGTCCAGTGACCGGTATCAGCACAGGCCCCGATCATGTTGCTCCGGCCTTCGCAAACCTTGAGAACCGTATCAGGGTTCCAGTAATGAGAGGGTTTGGGGTGATTATGAAGAGCCACCTTGATTTTGTATTCATTGCAGAGCTTGTCGATTAGCTCGAAAGCATCCTCCGGCGGTTCTGAAACGATTACTTCAATGCCCATTTCCTTTGCGAAATCGAAGACCTTGCGGCATTCAGCCTCGTTATTGGACAATCCGACAACGCCGTAGTTGATCAGCTTAACGCCAGCTTCTTTCAATTTCGCTTTAGTCAATTTTTTCGCTTCAGCAGACATATTATGGTCGAATGAGCCATTGTAGTCTTTGCTGAGTTTCTGGCCGGGATAGGCTTCGATGTACTTCATTTCGAGGGCTTTGTTCTTATCAATCGCTTCGAAGAAGGTAAATCGATTGAAGCTATAGGCTTGCATGCCCAACTTCCAGTCCTTGACAGGATCGGAATCGGCGCTTGCCGCTGGCAGCCAACATAAGAGCATCGCCAATATCAATAGAGCCAGTGTACTTCTCGTTAGTTTCATTTCATTTCTCCTAATTACAAATCATGGTCCTGCTGTTAGTTCAGACGTTGTTTCAGTAACAATTGATATACTACAAGTGCCATCCCTGGCGATAATTGCGTTTCAGTAGCTTATTCGCCTCTGGGATATTGGTTATTTTCAAGTTTTTGGCGTCCCATTCAATCTTTTGGCTGGCTTTGGCTGCTATATTGCCTAAAAGGATCGTTTCGGTCAAAGGACCTGCATAATCGAAATTGGCCGAAGGTTTCGGCCCACCTTTGCAACCTCTGATCCAGTCCTGATAGTGGTTTATACCCCTTTCAAGGAAAGGTTCGGGCAGTTTGGCAGTCCTCATGCTCGATTCGGGTATGAGCCTTGGATTACCCATATGCGGGGCCATAAGCGTGCCCTTTTCGCCATAGTAGACACTGCCCTGCCCCGGGAGGTTGCGTCCTTCCTCCAGTTCCGGCGGCCTCGGAGGCCTGTTAGCGCCATCACACCAGGTGAGTGTCAGAGGCGGCAGTTCCCCGCGTGCTGGGAATTCCCAACGGATAACGGTTGCCTCTGGGTAAGTATCTTCATTGAATGGCCCTGGATTGGCTTCCACACTGGTAGGATAGGTAAGATCGAGCGCCCACCAAACCGGGTCGATTATGTGGCAGCCCATATCACCAAGCGTCCCAGTACCAAAATCCCACCACCGACGCCATTGCCCTGGCAAATAAGTAGGATGGTATGGCCTATACGGGGCAGGGCCAAGCCAAAGGTCCCAGTTAAGAGTCTCAGGTACGGCAGGGGTATCTGTCGGGCGAGCACCTCCGCCCCAGTTCTTATTGCTGAAGATGTCGACCTTGTGGACTTTCCCTATCACGCCTGACTTGATAATTTCTACCGCGAGCTTTACAGTCTGCTCGGCGTGAATCTGGATGCCCATCTGTGTAACAGCTTTCTGCTTTCGGGCTTCTTCAGTCAAGCTGCGGACTTCAAAAATATCGTGGCATAGTGGCTTTTGGCAGTAAACATGCTTGCCCATTTTCAGAGCCGCCATCGCCGCGACGGCGTGGAGATTATCGGGCGTCGAGACAGTAACCGCATCGATGTTTTTATCTTCCTTTTCCAGCATTATGCGGAAATCGCTATACTTCCTGGCGTTCGGATAGCGATTGAAAGTCCCGGCCGCGTGTTTTTGGTCCACGTCGCACAATGCAACGATGTTCTCAGTACTGACAGACTGCACATCGCTGGCTCCCATGCCGCCAACGCCTATACAAGCGATGTTGAGCTTTTCGCTCGGTGGTACGCTTCGCCTGGAAGCAAGCACATGGCTTGGAACTATTGTAAAAGCCGCAGCGGTAGCAGTCAGACCTCTAAGGAACTGCCTGCGGGTTAGTGTCGAATTCTTCATTGTTTCATCCTCATCAAAGATATCTACTGAATTATGATCTGAGCTTGTCATTCATAACATAAACTTTCAGAGAGTCCAGCCTTCGCGATATTCCTTGGTTAAGTACTGATTCGCTTCGGGCATATTGCTGAACTTGAACTGTTCGGCATCCCAGAACAGTTTCGTACTGAGGAGTTTTCCCTTTAGGGCCGGACGAATGGCGATATTTCCCATCAGAACCACCTGCGCCAGCATACCTGCGTGGTCGGGGAAGTTCGAACCGGCAGGCTTGCCGCCCTTGCAGGCGATAATCCACTCTTTGTAGTGGCCGGGCGAACGCTCCAGCTTTTGCGGCGGTTTGCCATACTCTCGCCGCCGGGATTCCGGGATAAGCCGGCAGCCTAACATCTTGCCCTTGTCGCCGACGTAGAGTTGGCCGTTCGTGTCCCATTTTCGACCGTCCTCAAGCTCTGGCGGACGAGGCGGTTTCATCCCGCCATCGTACCAATGCAGCTTCACCGGCGCCATTTCGCCCCGCGCGGGGAACTCATAGGTCACACGCGACGCCACGGGGTAGGTCTCGTCGTTAACCAGCGTGCAGCAGGCCTCAACGCTTATCGGGTAACCCAGCTTCAACGCCCTGAACACCGGGTCCATACTGTGGCAGCCGATATCGCCCAGCGCCCCGGTACCGAAATCCCACCAGCCGCGCCAGACGAACGGATTGTACGTCCGGTTACCCACGTATGGCCGCATCGGTGCCGGACCCACCCAGAGGTCCCAGTCGAGCGTATCGGGGATTTTATCCTCGCCATTCGGCCTGCCAATCCCCTGTGGCCAGTACCACTTGTCGATCCCATTGAGCGGCCGGTCCGTCCAGATGTGAACTTCGCGAACCTGCCCGATGGCCCCGTCCCAGATCGTTTCACAGGTCAGACGGGTCTCTTCCGAGGCCTGGCCCTGGTTGCCCATCTGTGTGGCGACTTTATGCTCGCGGGCGGCATCAGCCAGCATCTTGGCCTCAAGCACCGTATGGGTCAGCGGTTTCTCACAGTATACATGCTTGTCCCGCTTGATGGCGGCCATAGAAACGATAGCGTGCAAATGATCCGGCGTGCCGACTACTACCCCGTCGATGTCCTTATCCAGCTCGTCCAGCATCTTGCGAAAGTCTGTGTACTGCTTGGCGTTCGGGTATTGCCGAAACATGCGGGCCGCGTGTGCCGCGTCCACATCGCATAGCGCCACGATATTCTGATCCTTGAATTGATTAATGTCATGGCCGCCCTGGCCGCCGATGCCGACGCCGGCAATGTTGATTTTCTCACTCGGGGGTATATTTCTTGGGCCACCAAGAACGTGACGAGGAACTACGGTAAAGGCAGCCACTGCACTTGCTGCACGCATAAAATCACGTCGAGATATTTTCTTGTCACTCACAACTGATCTCCTAATTTTGAACCAAATGGGCCTTAACATTATTTATTCGCCAAGGCTGATTGGTTCGATTTACAAAGTCCAGCCTTCGCGGAATTCGCTGTTGATAAACCTGTTCGCTTCAGGCAGGTTGGTTACTTCCATTTTAGGCCCATCGTAGTGGAGCTTGACACCCTTTTCGTAGAGCACCTGCCCCATGCGCAATGCAACATTGCCAAGCAGAACGACTTCCGCCATCGGACCGGATACATCGAAATTCGATCCCGCAGGCTCCCCGCCCTTGCATGCGTTAAGCCATTCGGCGTGATGCCCCGGCGAGCGTTCGATCTTCTTCGGAGGTCTGCCGTACTCCTTGCTTCGCTCGTCAGGAAGCAAACGATGGCCAAGCATCTTGCCTTTATCTCCGATGAAGAGGTTGTCATCCGCGTTGCCGAACCGCAGCCCCTCCTTCAATTCATCTGGACGCGGAGGCATGAGCCCGCCGTCATACCACGTCAGTTTAAACGCAGGCATATCACCCCTGGCCGGAAATTCATATCGCACAATCGAAGACAGTGGCGCTGTCTCATTATTTGCAGGGCCTACGTAATTGACATTACTTGTGCACGCATCAACCGTCAACGGATAACCAGGCTTAAGAGCCCTCCAGATCGGAGCGAACTGATGACAGCCAATGTCACCGAGAACCCCTGTGCCAAAGTCCCACCAGCCTCGCCAGCTAAATGGGTGATAGCACCGATGATAGGGGCGAACCTTCGCAGGACCAAGCCAAAGGTCCCAGTCAAGATTCTCAGGCACCGGAGGAACGTCACCTGGCCTGCCAATCCCACGTGGTGAGATCTGACGATTGCACCACGAATGAATCTCGCGAACGGGACCTATTGCGTCGTTCCAAATGTATTCACAGGCAAGACGGGTTTCTTCTGATGCCTGGCCCTGATTGCCAAGCTGGGTTGCGACGCCTGCTTTTTTGGCCGCTTCGGTTACTTTGCGAACCTCGTAGATCGAATGAGCGAGAGGTTTCTCGCAGTAAACGTGCTTGCCCCTCTCGATAGCAGCCAGGCTTATGAGTGCGTGGGCGTGGTCGGGCGTGGCTATAACGACCGCATCGATGTTCTTGTCTTCCTTGTCGAACATCTTGCGATAGTCTCGATAGCGAGTGGCTTTCGGGTAGGTGTCGAAAACCTTGCCCGCGTAGTTCCAGTCCACATCGCAAATCGCTACGATGTTCTCGCTGCGCACTTCGTGTAAATCGCCCTGGCCTCGACCTCCAACGCCGATGCCTGCAATGTTGAGCTTATTGCTCGGCGGATCGGCAAAAACATGACTGGGCACGAATGTGAACCCAGCAACGGCGGCCGCCCCGCCAAGAAAATCCCTTCGCGACAAACTTGCGACTTTTTTGACTGGAGTGCCTGATTTTTCTTCTGTTGTTTTATTCATATCCATGCTCCCGATCCCAACATAATAATTACCAACGCCCAACCGATATTAATATATTTGTTACAGCATCCACCCCTTCCGATATTCTCTGCGAAAATAGTTATTCGCTTCAGGAAGGTTTGTAATTTTCATATTCGGCCCATCATAAAGAAGCCTTATTCCCTTTTCCTGCATTTTTAGACTCATGCGAACAGCAACATTACCAAGCAGTATCATTTCAGTGAGCGGGCCGGCGTAGTCAAAGTTAGAGCCGGCGGGTTTGCCAGACTTGCACGCCTGGATCCACTCGACGTAATGACCGGGTGAACGCGGAATGCTCGGCGACGGACGCTTGTATTGCTTCATTGCCGTTTCCGGTATCAATCTGGGATTGCTGCCGTAGCTGCCGCACATGATTTTGCCCTTGTCTCCGATGAAAATAACACCGCCGAGCTTGTCGCCAAGGTGACGCCCGTCCTCGATTTCCTTGGGCCTTGGGGGCATCAGGCCTCCATCGTACCAGGTCAATTCAAGCGGAGGCATGTCACCACGCTGCTCGTACTCATATCGCACAATCGAGGCCCTTGGATAGCTGTCTGTGTTGAAAGGTTTGTCCCATGTTATCGTCGGAACAAAAATAGAACAGCTTGCCTCGATGCTTTTCGGGTGGCTGAGCTTCAACGCCCAGAAGACAGGGTCCAGGTTGTGGCAGCCCATGTCACCGAGACCGCCCGTACCGAAATCCCACCAGCCGCGCCAAAAGGCGGGGACATAGCATGGATGATAAGGCCTTTCAGGCGCAGGGCCAAGCCAGAGATCCCAATCGAGCGTCTTGGGAACGGGCGGCGTCTCCCCGGGTCTTTGCATTCCCTGTGGCCAGACAGCATGAGTCGTCCAGGCGTGCACCTGACGAACAGGTCCAATCGCGCCGTCCCATATCCATTCGCAAATCAGACGAATGCCTTCGCCTGAATGACCCTGATTGCCCATTTGCGTTGCAACGCCAGCTTTTCGCGCCGCTTCGGCGATTTGCCTCGCCTCGTAGATCGAATGGGTCAGCGGCTTTTCGCAGTAGACATGCTTGCCTGCTTTTATCGCCATCATCGTTGCGGGTGCGTGGGTATGATCCGGCGTTGCGATAACCACAGCATCGATGTTCTTATCTTCAACCTCCAACATCCGGCGAAAGTCGCTGTACTGTTTCGCTTTAGGAAATTTCTTGAATGTCTGAGCGGCCTGTGCCTGGTCCACATCACAAAGGGCGACAATATTCTCACTGCTAACATTGTTAATATCGCCGGCCCCCTGCCCCCCAACACCGATACCAGCGATGTTAAGCTTATTACTGGGAGAATCGGCGAAGATACGAGCGGGTACAACTGTAAAGCCAGCAATGGCGGAGGCGTTCGCGAGGAATTTACGCCTTGTGATTACTGTGTTATTCATCATGTACCTCACTTCTCAAACGCCTCATCCGGAAACACAAATCACAGTGTCCAACCCTCGCGAAACGGAGGCTTGATGAGTTTGTCGGCATCATCATTATTGGTGACTTTGAGATTTTCGGAATCCCACTCCAGCGGCGTATCTTTGAGCCTCATAGCCAAAACACCGAGCAGAACCATTTCGGTTAATGGGCCACCGTAATCAAACGTTGAGCTTGCCGGTTTGCCATCTTTGCAGGCTCTAATCCAATCTTGCTCATGGCCGCCCTGGCCACGGGGTACGCGGGGCAACATCTGTGCGGGGCGTTTATACGCTCTCATTTTTGTCTCTGGCACGATGCGGACGCCGCCTGCACCGTGCGAACCATGCATGATTGTGCCTTTTTCGCCGACCAGCAAAGCACCGTTGCCTCCCAATCGCCGGCCAGGCTCGAAATCCCTGGGAGTAGGCGGAAGCAGCCTGCCATCGGACCAGGTCAATTTCACCGGGGGCATGTCACCGCGTGCGGGAAATTCGTAACGGATGATCGCCGCCCGCGGATAAGTTTCAGCCGCGACTTCGGGCTGGTAATGCGTCGTGGTTGCTTCCACTCGCGTGGGCTGGCCCAGCTTGAGCACCCAGAAGGCAGGATCGAGAATATGGCAGCCCATATCACCAAGTGCGCCGGTGCCGAAGTCCCAGAAGCCCCGCCATGACATTGGACAGTAAATCGGATGGTAGGGTCGATATTGCACTGGTCCGAGCCATCTATTCCAGTCCAACGTTTCGGGTACGGGGGGAGTCTCCTTCGGCCTTGCCATAATTGGGAAGTCCGACCAGGGATCGCCTCCGACCGGACGGTCACTCCATGCGTAAACCTCGTGCACCGGACCGATTGCCCCATCCTGTATCCATTCGTAGAGAATGCGAATTTCGTTGGAGGAATGGCCCTGATTACCCATTTGCGTCTGGACTTTGTATTTTCGGGCAGCCTCGGTGAGCATGCGGACTTCATAGATCGAGTGGGCAAGGGGTTTTTGCAGATAAATGTGCTTGCCCCTCCTGATGCACTCCATGCCAATTACGGCATGTGTGTGATCGGGCGTCGCCACGACGACCGCATCAATGTTCTTACCCTCTTTATCCAGCATGTCGCGGAAATCAAGATACGTCTTTGCCTTGGGATACCTGCCGAATGTGCCCGCCGCATATTTCTGATCCACATCGCAAAGAGCAACGATGTTCTCGGCTTCGCAATTCCTCAGGTTGCTGGCCCCCATTCCGCCAATACCGATACCGGCAATGTTGAGCTTGTTACTCGGAGGTTGGGCAAAAACGCGGTCTGGCACAAATGTAAAGGCCGTGACGGCAGCGGCGCTGCTTAAGAAGTCTCGGCGTGAAAAACTGTTGGTTGTTTTATCTTTTTTCTTGAGTATACTCATTTCCATACTCCAAACTGCTAACCTGCTTCAGTTCCCAACAAGTATTGTTCAACTTTGCTGCTCGACATGCAGCCATCGAATACATCGCAACAGAAATAAACGTATAAGTATGATAACGCTAAAGCTGCCCCCCGCTTTTGCGAGGAGCAGCATTAATTACAAAACATCATGTCACGAGATATATCAGAAACACAGCATCGGGCGACATAATCAAATTTCCCACCCTGCGCGGTAAAACTTGCTAACCAGATTATCCGCTTCGGGGGCGTTTGTGGCTCTGAGAGCCTTGGTATCCCATTCGATTCTCTTGCCGAGCCTGACGGCGAGGTTGCCGACCAGTAACGCCTCAGTGAACGGGCCTGAATACCAGAAGCCGGCCTTGGCTTTGAGAGGATTGCCTTCCTTGCACGCTTCAATCCATTCCTTATGGTGGCCTGGCGAGCGTTCGAGCGTCTTTTCAGGCTTCTTGTAAGAGCGACTCAGCTCTTCAGGCATCAGCGCGGGCGAGCCTGCGTGGCTGCCGCAGACGATCTTGCCTTTGTCGCCAACGAACAGAATGCCGTTGCCGCCCAGATCCCTGCCTTTTAGCTCCGGCGGATTCGGAGGCTTCTTGCCTCCATCGTACCATGTCATCTTCACGGCGGGCTGCTTGCCTTTGGCCGGGAAGTAGTAATTGATGATCGCCCATTCGGGGAATGTCTCATCATTGACGGGGCTCGACTCAGCATCGGCGGCAACAGGTGCGCCGAGTCCAAGGCAGAAAAAGGCCGGATCGGCATTGTGTACGGCCATGTCACCCAACGCGCCACAGCCATAGTCGAACCAGCCGCGCCATTTGAACGGAACGTACGCCGAGTTGTACGATCGCCATTTTGCCGGTCCGAGCCACAGGTTCCAGTCAAGATTTCCCGGTACAGGCTGCGCTTCCGACGGACGGTCTACACCCTGTGGCCACCAGCCCTTGGCCCTGTCGCTCCAGACGTGAACTTCCTTGACCGTGCCAATTGCGCCGTCGTGAATGAACTCATATGTGAGTCGAAGGCCCTCGCCTGCATGACCCTGGTTGCCCATCTGCGTGACGACGCCCGTCTCCAGAGCGACTTCAGTCATCCTGCGGGCTTCGTATATAGTATGAGCCATGGGCTTTTCACAATATACGTGCTTTCCCATTTTCATGGCTCTGATCGCGGCGGGTGCATGAATGTGGTCAGGGGCGCCAATAACCACGGCGTCGATGTTCTTTGCTTCCTTGTCCAGCATCCGGCGAAAATCCTTATATATCTTCGCTTTCGGATGCTTTTTGAACGTTCCGCCGGCCCTGCTCTCATCGACATCACAAAGAGCAACGATATTCTCACTGCTGACACCGTCGATGTCAGAGGCGCCGCGACCACCGACGCCTATACCTGCTATGTTCAGCTTGCCGCTGGGCGGATCGGCCAGAACTCGTTTGGGTATATACGTAAAGGCTGCCACAGCCGCAGCGGCGCCCAGTAATTCACGTCTTGATATGGCTGATTTCTTCTCGTTCATCACTTTATCCCTCAAATCAGAAAATTATTTCCGTCACATTACATTATTAACCACTGGATGCTAAACCATTGCTCTTCTGTTGCATCCTATCCACGCTCACTTCAACTCCACGAGCCATATATTGCGGAACTGGACCGTATTGCCATGATCCTGCAGGTATATTGCGCCTGGCTGGCCTTCGTTTGAATCCAGAGCCCCACCTGTCACACGCGGGATTGGAAGCTCGTCGTGGATGACAATGTCATTGTGATTGTGCCGGACGGTAACTACTGCATTTTCTTTCTTGTCACCACCTTCAAAACGCGGTGCTCGGAACGTAATGTCATACGTCTGCCACTGCATAGGCGGTGCGCACATATTTACCGCGGGGGTGCCAATTTGGTAGATTCCTCCACACTCGTTGTCCAGTCGTTCCAGCCCGTAACTGTCCAGTACCTGCACTTCGTATCTGCCCTGCAGATAGACACCACTGTTGCCTCGCCCCTGCCCGCGGGCTGTGGGCATGAACGGTGAACGGAACTCAATGTGCAGCTTGAAATCGTTAAATTTCTTCTTTGTAACAATTGACCCACTGCCAGGCTTGCACTGCATGGCGCCGTTAACAAGCGTCCACTTAACAGCCTTTGGATCGTCTCCATCGGGAGAAGTCCTCTTCCATTCTATATCACCCCGGCGTCCGCTCTCTTCGGGCGGAAAAACTACATCGAACAGCCCCGGTCCGTCTTTGCCATCCTCTTTGAAGGGCCCTGCAACACGCCAGACTGTAAGATAGCCACCGTTCGCCTTGAGGTACTTGTCGGTTCTTTCCTCTCTCGATATTGTCTCCTGGATATTTCTTAGCGGCTTGTTGTCGGTGCTGACCAGTCTGGCGCATGCGCCCCAGTCGCCACCACCATTGTTAACCTTGAGAAGCAACCTGTTGTAACCCTGGTTCAGTGTAACCTTTATCTTGTCCTGGCCTGGTGACACTCCGCGCGAAGCGTTGTTAGCGTGCACAACCTCGCCATTAAGCCAGACCTTGATACCATCGTCACTGCCCACTTCGAGCGTCGCATCCTGCTGTGTTTCAGACAGGATGCCCCCACGCAGGTAGGCGACGGAATTGTCGGAACTTCCCAGAATCTCTGCAATATTGATAATCCCACTGAAGCCGCCAAGGTTTTCCCACTGATCGAAATTTGTACCATTGAACAGCACCACCGCGCCTTTGGGCGGTTTGGCGCCGAGGGTTGGTGAGAGGCGAACAACGCTTTCCAACTCGAAAGTGCCCGTAACGTGAGTGCCATCAGGTGTCTGGCCCTCGAAGGCGCCCTTGAATTTGTCGCCTTCGATCACAGCTTTGACATTCAAATCAACGTCAGGCGTGGAAACCTTCCCCGAAAAAATTACGCTCTGACCTTTACGTTGGCCATTGAGAGTGCCGTATGGATCTACAGTCATGTCGAAACCTTCGATCAATTTCGCACTGTATTCGTTATTGCCAAGAGCGACGACTTGAGCGACAAGCTGACCGTAATCATAGCCATCGGAAAGAGTCCATTCCCCCTGCCAGTCCCCCATAAAAGGATCAACCTTCGAATCGTTTGCAGCAGCGGCAAACGGGAGAAATGCCAGAAATTGAACCAAAATAAATAGCATGAAAAAAGATGTCCGTCGTCCGGGACACATCGAGTTACTTCTCGAATCCAAAGTCATATCTTCATCTCCTATAAAACGGCCGGTCTTGTTCCAGCCTGACACCAACCTCCACCCATGAGAACAATCGGTGGACAATACACATTTTTTAAGGCCGCGTCGCAGCCAACCAAACTTTCGATAACTATCATTCACTAACTTTAAAATCACCTGAGCACACAAGCTGCATTCATTGAACTACAGAATCCGGCTTCTTATCCATCAGATTGAGGACCTCCTGAGCCTGCGCGCGCGTCGAATCGTTTTTCGTATGTTGGATAATCTTGTTCAGCACATCCTTTGCCTTTTGTGGATGGTCGGTGCCGATCGCCTGGGCAATGCGCATTGCAGCGACCTCAGCCTCGGCCTTCAACGTCTGATCTTCCATATAGCCAAGCGACATATTCAAAGCGTCAAGTGACGGGGTATTTCCCAGACCTGAAAGGATACGCCGCTTTTCGATATCATTCGGAGCCAGCTTCATCGCCTCAGCGTACATAGAAACAGTTTCGTTCGAGGGCCGATCGCTCGGTAGCTGTAACAGAACCGCAAAGCCCCGAAGCGCCAGAATACGATGCAACTGGTTTTCCGATGTTTTAGCCACTTCGAAAAGATCTTTCACCGGCTCGCCTGTTGGCCACTGGGACAGCGCACGTATGACAGCAGTGCGTATGTCTGTCTCGTCGCCGGCCAGATCCTTTCGCAAAACAGGCAAGGCGGTGCTGTCACCAATCCTCCCAAGAACGCTCAAAAGCGAGCATCGCTTCTGAAGATCGGTAACTTTAGGCAGGACAGTTAGAACAGCCTGCGCCTGGTGGTTTTTGTCCTCGATCTTGTGCGCTACAGTAGCAATGGTCTTTTCGGCCTCAGTGCGATCCGATGTGCTTTGGGCCCCGATTAGCAAATCAACCAGTGCAGGAAGGTCGTTCGGTCCGCAGATGATTTTAAGAGTCTTGATCGATTGAGCCCTGACCTTTCGGTCTGCGTCCTTTGCCGAGGTCATTAGTGTCTGGACACCGGCATATATATTGCGCTGGCCAACACTGCTGACGAGTTCGACCCTGGTTTTAGGCTCCGCCTTTGGGATAGCGGCCAGGATTGCATCGTCAACCTTCTCGCCTCGCAGGCGAGAGAGCGATTCACGCGCAGCTTTCTGCTCTTGACCTGAAGTCTCACCGGCAATTGTCGCCAATAGTATCACACTTGATGCATCGCCAAGCTGGGCAATCGCTTTAATCGCGGCTATGCGAACGGATTCATCAGTTGACTTAACAGCAACAGTAACCGCAGGCAACGCCAAAGCGTCACCCCTGTCGCCAAGCGCCGAGATCAGTTGAACCTGTGACGTGGCAGAGAGCTTGGGCAATTCCACAGCCAGGGCCTTGGTTACTTCAGGGCCCGGCATTTCCTTGACCATCCCAATTGCCACAGCCGCCATTTCCTGATCGCCACTCCTGAGAATATCCAGCACGATTGAAGCGGCATCATCTGCTTCTTGCGCGGCGGTATAGCCCACCACAGTCAGAACAAGAACTGCGACAGTTGCCAATCTTATCCAAATCTTACCTGCTATCATTACTTACCCTTCATGGCGTCAAGCATTCCTCGCAGCGCGGCGGTCTGGATCGGCTTGGGCAGACTCTTGTCCTGGAGTTCCTTATAGATAGCGAGCGCCTGGGCTTTCTTGCCATCTGCGACCATCTGATCCGCACACTTCAAGTAAGAATCCAAAGCCACCATCTGAAGCTTGCCTTTCGCCTTGCCCTTGGCTTTTGCGAGAACTTTAGCCGCATCGTCGTTGGCGATCTGGCCCAAAGCAGCAAGAGCCGCTTCAGCAAGCATTTCATCGGAACCGCCCGCCATCTCGCCGAGAGCTTCAACCGCCTTCGGGCAGCGACGCTGGCCCAGTGAGTTGACAATGCCGACCTTCATTTTTCCTGTGGCCTTTGGCAGCGCTTCGCGTAAAACCTTGTTCACAGCCTTACTGGGTATGCGCTCGAGGGCGTAACGGGCCATATCTGAGGTCTGCTCGTTGGTCAGCATCGTGGCAAGAATCGGTACGGAAATCTCTGTTCCAATGAGGCTGAGCTGCCTGCATGCGAACTGCTTTCCCGCCGGCTTGGCATCTGAGGTAACCACGTCAAGCAAGCCCTTTTCAAAGCTTCTCAGCATGCCAACGTCACCATGTGCTTTCCGGATGCCCTCTTCCAACTGAGTCAACGATTTGCGGCTCTGGCCCCAATCGTAAGCCTTCAATTGCGCAAGTTGTTCGTCCATTCCTGTTCCCTTTCCTGTACTAATTGGCTTTGGTGTCGTATCGACTTTGTAGTCTCCAAGTGCGAACTGAATCCCGTCGAGATAGTGCTGAAGCAAAGCGGGAGTCCAGAAGATTTCGTCGTTATGTCCGAGCGAGCAATAAAAGATCCGTCCCTTGCCCCACGTCTTGATCCAGGAGGTGCCGATATCGGCATCTTCAGGCTTCTCAGCTTTTGCCTTCGTGGACGGATCGCTCATATCCAGGCTCATTAGGACAAGCTGCTTCTCCCTCGAATAGAGAGGTGGATCGGTTCGATATATCTCGTCTCTGGCCTTGAATCCCTTGCCTTTGAAAGCCGCCATTAGCGGGTGATCCGGCTGGTCGATCTTGAAGGCCCAGGTGCCGCCGCCACCCCATGGATGACCGGTGAACTTGCCGCCCATCATCTCCATTGCTTCCGGCCACTGGTAAAAGTTGTCCGTTGCGGCGTGGACGCCGATGATGGCTTTCCCATTCTTGACGAAGTCCATCAGGGCTTTGCAACGATCGGGTGTTTCTTTCGGATTAAACTTCAAGTGGGTCGTGTTGTTCAGAAGAACTGCATCGAACTGTGCGAGCTTTTCAGGGGTGAAGACAGAATAATCATCGGTGCACATCGTGACCTCAAACGCCCCGGTCTTCTTACCCATGATCTCCATTGCTTTGTTCACGACGGGAATAGATCCATGATAGAAGGCTTCACATCGCCAAAAGACAAGGATTTTACGGTCTTTCGCAGGTTTGACGGTTGGCTTGGACGGCATAGCATCCGTAATCTTCTGGATATCCTGATCGGACAGTACACGCAACTTGTCCGCAGGCGGCGATTCTGCCAACAGACTCGTCACGGCCACAAACATCAGGACCAACCCGCAAACGACAACATTAGCGACTTTCAACCCTTTATTCATCTTTGCTCCTTTCGGTTCACTTCTCTATCGCATCATTGCGATTGATACGGCTGGGTTTTTGTTCGGTTACCCATAAACGATATTATGCTATTTCATCTATATGTACCATGGACTACGAAAAGGCTTTGTAAGAAAACTATCAGCTTCGTAGCTGTTTGTTATTCGTTCCATTCGCGGATTATACTCAAGACGCTCTTGTCTCAGCATTGCGATATTAATAAGGTGACAGATGCTTGCGGTCCTGTGCCCGACTTCCGCCGGCGCGACGGTTTCCGTACGGTTCTTGACAGCATCGAGAAAGTCGCGGTGGTGTCCAGGGCTGCGACCAAGCTTGATTTCATCCGGCTCGATGACTTCCTTCAGCAACGATTCCGGCTCGGCTTCAAGTACGCCATCGTTAATATTAATGAATATCCATCCATCCTCGCCCTCGAACTTCACTCCCCGCACGCCCTTATCAGAGCCTATCAGCTTGACACCGTTGTCGTACTTTAACTCGAACTCATATTCCATAAAAATATCAAACAGACCTTCAGGCAACCGCTTGCCTTTGGCGCTGATCTCAATGGGGCTTGTCTCGGTGCTATTGTTACCAAGCTGAGCAATATCCAGGAGGTCAGCTCCCTGGCACGAGATTTCACCTCCACCGTAATCGAAAATATACCGCCACCAGAAATGAGTCCGGTTTTCAGTGTATGGTGCTTCTGGAGCCGGTCCAAGCCACATGTCGTAGTTGAGACTGCTCGGGGCAGCCATATCAGGATGCCGCCCGGCCATATCGCGTACCTGCTGATGGAGTGGGTCACTGGTGGGCATGTTGACGTGGATTGTATGCAGCTTGCCGATTCGGCCATTCTGCACTAATTCGCAGGCAAAACGCACGCTATCGTTGGAGCGTTCGAGGCTGCCTGTCTGCAGGACTCGCCCGCTTTGCCTGATAGCCTCGCATAATTCGCGACCTTCCAGAACAGAATTGGCCAGAGGCTTTTCACAGTAAACATCCTTGCCCGATCTGGCGGCAAGAATCGATATGAGAGCATGCCAATGATCCGGCGTACTAACTGTCACTGCGTTGATATCCGTCCGTTCCAGCACTTCACGGAAGTCCTCATACGCCCGACAGCCTCCCAGACCAAAAACTCTTTGGTTTTTGGCATAATAGTCATCGACCTTCCTCTTGGCCCGTTCGAGACCGTAGGTTTCACCGTCATAATAAAGGTCGGAGCCTTTTTCTACATCGCAGATGGCAACAATCTGGACATCTGGAGCTTCGATAAATGCGTTCAAGTTGTTTTCCCCCTGGCTGCCAAGGCCTATGCAGCCCATCACAACTCGCTCGCTCGGTGCAATCGACCTTCCCTGGCCGAGCGCCGAAGACCGGACAATATACGGAAAACCAATAGCAGCCGCGCATGTACCAGTCACCCCTCCGAGAAACTGACGACGACTCATACCTTTGGTTTTCATAATAGAGCCTCCTGGACTCATCTCAATCTATCTTTTGTACTAACTATAGTTTACTGGTTACACATGCCAGGGGCTA
>CAZYMD010000018.1:0-38234 GCA_964649005.1 uncultured Pirellulales bacterium | reverse complement strand
TAAAGACAGTACTCACACCCTATTTCGGCGTGCCGTATTTCGATCAATGGGGGATCGTCGGTGGCTACACCAGTGCTTATCGATGGCATATCGAAGATCCGTTTGTGTTCGAGAAGGGCATAAAAGTAACATTCGAGCATTACGGCTGGATGTCACCAGATGAGAATCCAGACTATAAGACACATAGCTGGAATGAGCGGGAGGATGACTATTCAAGTGTTGCGTTCTGGTACCAGACGGGCGTGCCCACATTTACAGCACGGGCGCCGCACGGCAAAGAAAGAATCTTGCCTAACCTGGACACGATCATTGCTGCTAAGGCGTTTACGGATTCGAAATATCATGGAGAGGGCGAGGCGGTCGGGCAGAATTTGAGTATTTATAATGATGGGCATCTATTGTACAAGGCCCAGGAGCAGGAAGGGGCATGGGTGGAGATTCCTTTCGAGGTGAAGGTCAAGGAGCCCAAGCGCTTGCTTTTGAATATGACCAGGTCCTACGATTTCGGGAAATATCAGGCTTCTCTCAATGGCGTGAAACTTGGCGGAGTAATCGACTTGTATAGCGATGAGGTTGGGAGCTGGGAGTATCATCTGTTGGATTTCTGGCCTGAGCCGGGCAAGTATACGCTTCGACTGGAATGTATTGGTAAGAATCCGCAGTCCAGTGGTTATTATTTAGGGATCGAGTCGGTTCGGCTGCGCGAGCGAAGGCCTCGTGTAAAAGAGTACGGGCACGAAAAGGACAAAGACTGGCGCAAGGAGCCGAAGCTATACAATTGAGTGTTATCCGGCAGAAAGATTGACCCTGGGTGGTTGGCAGCTTAGAATGCAGCCTGTTTGATTTGAAAGGGATTTGTAATGGAATTCGAACGGGACCAGGATATTTCAAAGCCGGTAGAACCACAGAAGCTTGATGCAGCGGGATTTCCACCACCCGGACCGGTACAGGGTTCGGCGGCTTCGCCCGAGCCAAGGAAGAGGGGCAGCGGTTGGCGAATCCTTCTGGGGATACTGTTGTTCTTCTCGGTGGTCGCCAACGTCGGATTGTTTCTCGTATTAATCGGGATGATGTTCGTATTTTCTGCTACAGGGTCCCGACCCGGCCTCAACGAAGCAATCGTGCGGGAGGGGCCGTCGAGTAGCAAGATCGCAGTGATTAACGTGCAGGGAGTTATTGAAGGCAATCTTGCAGCCGATGTCGAAAGGCAACTTAAGGCCGCGGCTAAGGACAGACGCGTGAAAGCCCTTATCCTGCGAGTCAATTCGCCTGGCGGGACGATATCGGGCAGTGACGGTATCTATAATGCTGTCAAACGATTCCAGCGGGAAAACAACAAGCCCATGATTGCTTTTATGCAGGGAGTCGCCGCTTCGGGTGGGTACTATGCATCGGTTGCGTGCGAGAAGATCATGGCGGAGCCTACAACTATCACAGGCTCGATCGGAGTGATCAGTTGGTGGCTGGTTGTGCAGGAGCTGTTGGAGAACAAGCTGGGCGTCGTGCCGGTCACCGTCAAATCGGGGCTGAAGAAGGATTGGCCCAGCTCATTCAGGGCTCCGACCGAAGAAGAACTCGCCTATATGGACGAGCGATTGATCCAGCCGGCATTCGAGCGGTTTCTCGAAGTGGTTGTCAAGGGGCGCGCGTCTGTGCTGGGTCCGGATGAGGTTAAGAGGCTGGCCGATGGCGGCATTTATAGCGCCGCCGAAGCACTCAAGGAAAAGCTGATAGATGATATTGGCTATCTGGATGATGCGGTTGAGTCAATCAAAACAATGGCAGGCATCAAAAAAGCAAGGGTGATCGAGTATCGCAAGCCTTTTACACTTGCCGACGTGCTCACCTACGGCAAGAGCAGCCAGCTCAAGCTGGACAAGTCGACTATTTACGAAATGAGCTCGCCCAAAGTGCTGTATCTTTGGACTGCATATTGAGGTTCGATGCAGGTCTGTAGGAGATGGAGCGCCAAGTTTGAAGGCTGTAGTGGCCTGATGGGAGTTATGGGGATTATTTATGATGCGCTGGCGGCTAAGAATCATGATGGTAACCGTTCTTCTGTTTTGCGCGGCGCAGGGTGCACAGTTGGAGCAGGTCATTGTTTCTGCAGATGGCGCCGGATTTCTTGAAAAGGATTCTGGCAAGCCATACATTCCTTTTGGTACGAATTACTTCGATCCTCACGTGGGCTGGGCGCCCAAGCTCTGGAAACAGTTCGATGAGAAGGCGGTTCGGCAACATTTTCAGTTGATGCAGGAGCTTGGAGTTAATTGTGCGCGGATATTTCTTACCGCTGCGAGTTTCCAGCCGACACCGGACAAGGTCGAAGAGGAGGTATTAGAGAAGCTTGATTCAGTAGTTGCGATAGCGAGAGAAACTGAGATTCGACTAATACTCACAGGGCCCGATCATTGGGAGGGTTCACCTGATTACTGGCGGCCGGACCGTTATGCAGGAGAACAGGCTTTACAAGCATTGGAACATTTGTGGGGCGTTCTCGGAAAGCGGTATCGAGGCGAGGGGGCTATCTTCGCCTGGGATTTGTTGAACGAGCCACACATGCCCTGGTTTGTCGAGCAATGGCGCGGGAGGTGGAACGATTGGCTAAAGGATAAGTACAATACATGGGAAGCCCTTAAGGGCGAGTGGGGTGATGAGCTTGGCGAGAAGGATGTCTGGGGCAACGTTTCTATCCCTGAGGACAAGCCTGATGAGGGTAATCCAAGACTGTTGGACTGGCAGCTTTTCAGGGAGCACTTAGCGGATGAGTGGGTTCGCAGGCAGACCGAGGCTATTCGGCGGGCCGATCCGACGCACCTGGTGACAGTTGGTTACATCCAGTGGTCGTATCCACTTGTGCGGCCCGGCAATCCTTCGCGGTATGCCGCGTTCAATCCGCACAGGCAGGCGAAGTGGTGTGATTTCATGACAATCCATTTCTACCCCACGATGGGGTCGCCTTTCGCGTCAGAAGAAAACTGGCAAAATAATCTTGATTACCTGCGGAGTGTGTTGGCTTATTGCCAGTTGGGCAAGCCTGTCGTGCTGGGTGAGTACGGTTGGTACGGCGGGGGAGCTCCGCAGAATCATCCGCATTTGAGCGAGCAGCAGCAGGCGGACTGGCTCAGCGCAGAGATCGAAGCATCGCGTGGTTTGGCGAATGGGTGGCTATCGTGGCCTTTCGCTGATACGCCTACATCGAGGGATATCAGCCTGTATGCGGGCCTCGTTAAGGATGATTTTGCGGTCAAGGTGTGGGGGCGTAAGTTCCGGCAATACGCCGGAGATGTGTCCCGACTAAAGAGAGAAGTCTTAAGCCCTGTCGCTTTCTATCCTGGGGTCGCATTAACTGCAACTGATGCCGAGTTGGGTCGGATGCACCGGCGGTTTGTCGAGAAAATCAAGCCCGCTGAGATATTCGAGGGAACGTCCGGCACCACACAAACCGGCAACAAGCATTGAGGCTTTCAGTTGTCGGCTTGACATCGGTTTGTAGCTGCGTTAGAGTTTTGGCCTTGTTGGCTTATTATACATATCACAGTACAGAGCAAGGAGGTTCTGAATGGATTGTAAGAAGTTTGTCGAAGATCAGATTGCCCAGATAAAGAAAACGGTTGGAAACGGGACAGCGATCAATGCGCTTAGTGGTGGGGTGGATAGCTCGCTTGTTACAGTCATCGCCCATAAGGCGCTGGGAGAAAAGCTCAAGACCGTTTTTGTCGATAGTGCGTTGATGCGCGAAGGCGAGCCGGAGCGAGTGGTCAAGACGTTTGCTGATATGGGGGTACCTGTCGAACTGGTCGATGCACAGGAGGACTTCCTTGCGGCGCTGGCGGGGCTGACCGATCCGGAGGAAAAGCGGTGCGCTGTTACCGATACGTTTTACTCCACGGTCTTCGGCAGACTTGTGAAGGAATCGGGTGCGAAGTTTCTTATGCACGGCACGATTCTTACAGATATCGAAGAGACTGTTGCAGGTATTAAAAGGCAGCACAATATACTGGAGCAGCTTGGGATCGATCCGCAGGAGACGTATGGATATGAGGTAATCGAGCCGCTCAAGACGCTGCGAAAGGATGGCGTGCGGGAGGTCAGCCGATACCTTGAAATGTCTGCCAGAATCAGCGAGCGCATTCCGTTTCCGGGCCCTGCTCTGGCGACCCGTATTGTCGGTGAAGTCACACGAGAGCGGCTTGCTACGGTGCGCAAAGCTACGGTGATTGTCGAAGAAGAGCTTTGCGAAACGGGAGCATTCCAGTACCTGGCGGTTTTGCTTAACGACCGCGCGACGGGGATCAGAAACAACAAACGTGAGTTTGGGCAGATTATCGTAGTTCGCTGCATAGAGAGCATTGATGCGAGAGAGGCAACCGCAACAGAATTGCCTTGGGATAAGCTGAACAAGATATGCAGCCGTATTACTACCGAGATTCCCGATGTCAACCGCTGCCTGTATGATCTGACCCCAAAACCGCCCGCGACGGTCGAATACATCTGATCTGTTGGATTCAAGCCATAACCAAATTTCCGCATTGCAGGCTGTTGGAAAGATTTCTGATAGAAGATTCCCTGCTGCGTGATAACATATACGCTCAGGTGCATTGAGTTGAATGATTTGGAGGTTCGGTATGTCTTGTAGTCTGAAGCTGTGGAGTTATCTGTGTGTGTTAACCTTGGCGGTTAATGTCTCCAGTGGTGCATCTGCACTTGGTGGTGGGGCTTTAGCGGGGCAGCGATATCGTGTAGTCATAAGCAGCGACATTGGGGGCGATGATGAAGATGATATTCAGTCGATGGTTCACTATCTGGTTTACAGCGATTTGTTCGATACCGAGGGGATAATTTCGTCGCCACCCAAGAAGGGCCGTAAAGAGGATATTCTAAAGGTCATAGATATCTACGAAAAAGACTATCCCAATCTAAAAAGCTGGTCGGAAAAATATCCCGAACCTGAATATTTACGTTCGATAGCGAAGCAGGGGGCTATCGATCCGGCTCATGAGAAAGGCTATAGCGAGCCTACGGAAGGTTCGAATTGGATTATTCAATGTGCGAAGAAGGCAGATGAGCGGCCCTTGTATGTGTTGGTCTGGGGGAGCATTACGGATGTGGCGCAGGCGCTGCACGATGATCCGGGCATCAAGAGCAAGATTCGCGTACACTTCATCGCATCGTGGAACCAGAGAAACGACGAAAACGCATTCGCTTACATCGACAAGCACCATCCTGATACGTGGCTGATTCATAACGATACGACCCTTCGAGGCTGGTACATGGGCGGCGAGCAGACTGGCGATCTGGGTAATCGCTCATTTGTCGAAAAGCACATCAAGGGATATGGGGCGTTAGGGGCGTACTTTGCGCCACTCAAGGGCGGCAGCATCAAAATGGGCGATACTCCGACAGTATCCTGGTTGCTGCGGGGCACACCCGAAGATCCGACGAAGGAAAGTTGGGGCGGTCAGTTCATCAGAAGAGCCGATCGGCCTAACTGGTGGATGGATAATCCCGATCCTGCTTTGCGCGAGAGTGACAAGGCCGGGGCGCGAACGATTAACAAATGGCGAGCCGATTATCTTCGGGATTGGCAGAAGCGGATGCAACGCTGCGCGAGCCTGAAAACACCTTGATAGAGTGCGAATCATAGGATGGTTTAATATCCCTATAGGCGGATGCATTTCATTTTGTGAGTGTTGACTCAACATTCTATGGCGGGTAGACTCCAGATAAGACTTTTTCATAAGGTTGTAAATATGGGAAGTGGTTTGCTCGAAGAATGAGCTTAATATGACAGGCTGAACATGGACGTTTGGAAACCTTTCAAGATAGAGCAGGACCAGTGCTTTGAGACCCGGATAGGACCGCTGAAGCTCTGGTTGCGTAAAAAAGGGGATGAGATACACATTGCTGTTAAGCGTCTGACAGATAAGAGTAGTAGTTCTGTTATTAGCGTCCCTACGCTTGTCGATCAAGCAAGCACAAAAGGGCTGGATTGGAGCCGCTGGGTATGCGATCCTGATGTGGATACCGTTCAATTGATGCCTAAGACTCCCGATCGACCAGTTGTGGTTCGCCAGGAAGTGCCGATAAACCTGCCCCCGGGCCAAAAGGCTGTCTTCTTTGTCAGTATGCCGATCTGGGTTGGTATCGCTGTTGGCAAGGCGAAACCGACGCTTCTTTGCGAGGAACCATCGTTTATTGTGTCGAATATATGGTTCGGCGATCCGATGTCGGGGGATTTGTGCTATTCACTGAAAACGCGTGCTCGCAGGAAGATCATGGATGTTCAGACCGATCCACATCGGGCTGTGTGCCCAGTTACGATTCAGAACGCTGCGACGAAGGGGGTCGAGATCAGTCGCTTCTGTGTTCGTGTAGAGCATCTTCGCATCTATCTTGGCCAGAGTCGATTGTGGACAAATGGTGTGACGATTACATTCGAGGGTGAGAATGAAATCAGCCAGGTCGCGTATGCGGAAAGCATTCCAGAAATTGAGCCGATAGAGCGGATATTGAGCGAGCCGAGAATACCGCTGAAAAAGCCTATCTTGAAGAGAAGCATCGGCGGTTTCGGTCTTTTCGAAGGCTTTTGGGATAATCCGGAGGGTAGCTGATGATGTGTTCGTTCATTGCAGAGTTTGATTGGTCGCAAGTCTGGACTCGTGGCACGATTGAGACTGCGCTTCGTATTACAGTTCTGGTCACTGTTGGTTTTCCTCTTTTGGTGTTCGCTTCTTCGATAGCGGGGCGGGCATCGAAAAAACGCGTCTCGGCCCAAGGCAGTATGCTGATACGTAAAGGGATTCTGTACTTAGGCAGCATCATTATTATTCTCGCAATTCTGTATCAACTCAAGTTCAAGTTTACAGCTCTGTTAGGTGCGGCGGGCATTGCGGGTATCGCCATTGGATTTGCATCGCAGACGAGTTTTTCGAACATCATCAGCGGCCTGTTTCTGATATGTGAGATGCCTTTTCAGGTAGGCGATATCATTAAAGTGGGCACTTCGAAGGGGACGATCCTTTCTGTAGACCTGCTATCCGTGAAGCTTCGCACATTCGACAATCAGTACATCCGCATACCTAACGAGGTGTTGATAAAGAGCGAGGTCACAAATATCACTCGTTTTCCGATTCGGCGGGTGGATATTAGAATCGGCGTGGCCTACAAGGAGAACGTGAACAAAGTACGGCAGGTTCTGTTAGAGATTGCCTATATGCACCCACTGTGTCTCGATGAGCCTGAACCGATGGTTCGTTTTACGGGCTTCGGTGATTCCGCCTTGGAATTTATGTTTGCGGTCTGGTGTGTGAAGGCAGACTATTTGCAGCTCAACAATGAGATCATGGAACAAATAAAAGAACGTTTCGACAGTGAAGGAATCGAGATTCCGTTCCCACATCGTACGCTGTATGCAGGTTCGGCTACGCAGCCCTTCCCGGTGCGGATAGTCCAGGAGGAGCAGGCAGGTCTGGATTCGTGATTTCAGGTGAGCTTTGTGGGGCGCCGCTGATCTCAGGTTTGATGGCAATTGGCGGAGGATGGTGTGATTGAGACCGCACGCCTTGACGTGTGTTGTTTTGGCAGTCTGTGTCTGTGGTCTTCGTTTGTTGTTCCCTATATCATGTAAACCGTTCTTGAAAGGGAAGAGCGATGATATTCGAAGCGAAAGACAGCCTAACCGAGCAGGACATACAGGCCGGGCTCAAGCGAGTGATCAATGACGGCGTAATGTCGCAGGCCATGGGGATACTTACGGGGGGAGCGTTTCTTGTGGCGTTTGCGGTAAAGTTGGGGGCTTCGAATTTTGTGATAGGCCTTCTGGCTGCCATTGGTCCTTTGTCGCAGCTTCTTCAGTTGCCTTCGATATTCCTTGTCGAGCGAATACGTAACCGTCGGGCTATCACAGTTGTAGCTGCAGCGATGAGCCGAGTATGTTGGTTGTTGGTTGCACTAATTCCATTCGTGTTTGGGGCGAAAATCGGGATTGCAGTGTTGTTGATTGCTTTGGTTCTGGTTTCAGCTCTGGGTGCTATCGGAGGGTGCAGTTGGAATTCGTGGATGCGCGATCTTATTCCACAGAATATGCTCGGTTCATTCTTCTCGAAGAGGATGAGAATTTCGACTGGTGTTGGCATTGTGCTGAGTTTGTTGGCGGCGGTCTACCTGGACTACTGGAAGAAGTTAATGCCTGAGCATGAGCTTGAGGGCTATTCGATACTGTTCTTTGCAGGTCTTGTCGCCGGTGCATTTGGCGTCTATTTCCTGGCGAAGACGCCTGAGAAAAAGATGCCTGTTTCTACTGAAAAGCCTGCGATTATGAAGATTCTGTTGCAGCCTTTCAGGGACGAGAACTTCCGCAAGCTGATCGCGTTTATGTGTTCGTGGAACTTCGCGGTGAATCTGGCGGGTCCGTTCTTTATGGTGTACATGCTGAAGAGACTTGGGCTGAGCATGTCCTTTATTATAGGCCTGTCGATAGTCAGCCAGGTGATGAACTTTGCGTTCCTGAAGGTATGGGGACGATATACCGATCGTTTCAGTAATAAGTCCGTTCTTGCTATTTGCGGGCCATTGTTTATTCTCTCGATTCTGGCCTGGACGTTTACTACAATGCCTGAAAGATACTTTCTTACGATACCGCTTCTTGTTGTTATCCACATAGTCATGGGATTGGCGTCGGCGGGAGTGTCCCTTGCCTCGGGCAATATCAGCATGAAGCTCGCCCCCGAGGGACAGGCCACAGCATACCTTGCGACCAATACAATAGCCAACTCTATCGCGGCGGGAGTGGCCCCCATTCTGGGCGGGAAGTTTGCAGATTTCTTCAGCGGGCGACAGCTCACCTGGACGCTTGAGTACACCAGTCCTGGTGGCAAATTCACACTGCCCACGCTGGATCTCCAGCAGTGGGACTTTTTCTTTGCCTTGGCGTTCCTGATTGGACTATACTCACTTCATCGTCTGGCCATGATTAAAGAAGCCGGTGAAGTGTCAGAGAAGATTGTTGCCCAGGAACTGGTTGCAGAAGTTCGGACTCAGGTTCGCATCCTGTCGTCGATTGAGGGGCTGCGACAGATGGTGACATTCCCTCTTTCGATAATCAGAAGTCTCAATCCCAGAACGAGGACGAATAGTTATACAGATGCTGACGAAGTAGATGGAGGTTAGTTGAATGGGTATTAAGCAGAGATTGGCAATCGTATGGCCGAATGAGTCGGGAATTCCTGAGAAATTTAGATTAAAAATTCCTGTGAAGCAGAACGAGTATTTGCTTGATGGAGAATTGCGCCGATGGGATGGGCCGTTGCAGGAAGTTTTATCGCCTGTATGTTTGAGAACAAAGTCGGGCGTGGAACAGGTTGTGATTGGTAATTATCCGCTTCTTACAGAGAAGGAAGCGCTTAAGGCTTTGGATGCAGCAGTTGCTGCTTATGACAATGGGAGAGGCGAATGGCCTACGATGTCTGTAGAGGGTAGAATTAAGCATTTGGAAGATTTTACACATAGAATGAAGGAGAAGAAGAACGAAGTTGTCAACCTTTTGATGTGGGAGATAGGTAAGTCTTACTCGGATTCCGAAAAAGAGTTTGATAGAACAGTGGAATATATAAGAGATACGGTCCTGGCTTTGAAGGATCTTGATCGCAGCGCCTCTCGTTTTGTGATCGAACAGGGTGTAATAGGCCAGATTCGTCGTGCTCCTCTGGGCGTTGTTCTGTGTATGGGGCCGTTTAACTATCCATTGAATGAGACCTTCACTACATTGATACCGGCCCTTGTTATGGGTAATACCGTTATCTTCAAACCTCCTAAACTTGGGGTTCTGCTGCATCGTCCGCTTCTGGATGCTTTTCGAGACTCTTTTCCGAAAGGCGTTGTAAACACAGTATATGGCGATGGTCAAAAGGTGATCGCTCCTTTGATGTCGTCAGGAAAGGTCGATTCGCTCGCATTTATTGGAAGTCACAAAGTAGCCAACATATTAAAGAAGCAGCATCCGCAGCCTCATCGTTTGCGTTGTACGCTTGGCCTGGAGGCTAAAAATGCGGGTGTTGTATTGCCGGATGCGGATTTGGATCAATGCATAAAGGAGTGCGTTCTTGGATCGCTCTCTTATAACGGACAGAGATGTACGGCCTTAAAAATACTATTTGTGCATTCGCAGGTTATTGATACATTCCTTGATAGGTTTACTGCTGCGATAGAACAACTGAAAGTTGGCATGCCGTGGGAAGACGGAGTAAATCTAACACCTTTACCGGAGCCAGGTAAGGTTAGATATCTGTCCGATCTCGTTGCGGATGCTCAGGAGCGAGGAGCGAGAGTAATTAATGATGGTGGTGGAACTGGAAGTCATACTTTCTTCCATCCTACAGTGGTATATCCTGTAGATGATACGATGAGACTTTATACTGAGGAACAATTTGGACCTGTGATTCCTGTTTGCGCATTTGATGATATCAAAGAGCCTATTGGATATGTAGTTTCCTCCGAATATGGGCAACAGATGAGTATATTTGGAAGTGATCCGGATGTCATCGCAGACCTTATCGATCCTTTAGTTAATCAGGTTTCAAGGCTCAATATTAATAGTCAGTGCCAGAGAGGTCCGGATATTTTTCCGTTTACGGGGAGAAAAGATTCTGCAGAGGGAACGCTCTCAGTCTCAGATGCTCTGGAGGTTTTTTCTATTCAGACTATGGTGGCTGCTAAGGAGACGAATATTAATAAAGAAATAATAACCAGGATTGTTCGCGAGCGAAAATCCAACTTTTTATCTACTGATTTCATTTTATAAATGACCACAAAGCTCGACTGTGGTCAATTCGATGTTTAAATTTCAAGGTAAGTATGAGTTGTAAATGAGGCTATAAAAGGAGTTACGCCATGAAGAAGTGGAAAATAATAGGGATCATTGTCATTTCCATACTGACCCTGATCGTTATCCTGCAGAATACTGCATCGGTTGAGACCAAACTTCTGCTTGTTACTGTAACCATGTCGAGGGCGCTGCTGTTAATTATGACGTTCATCATGGGCTTTGCAACGGGATTGATTGCCAGCTATGCGGTCAAGAAATCCAATAAAGCCAAGCCTGTCAAGTAACTTTGCGAAATAGCGTAAAATTCTTCAAGGCGTGGCTTCGGGGGCGTTGCGAAAGCAAACGAACGGTTCTGAAGTTCCATGCATGTATGTTCTGTGAAACTCATCGGGAATCGAGTAAAGAATGAAGGGCGGCAAATATGGATATTCCGGAATATGTTACGGTTGACGAAGTCAAGAGGGTATGCAGGGAATTGGGCATCAGTGACTGGACCACATTAACCGACTCCAGCGTGGATGCTGAAGAAGCCGGTGCGATTCTGAAGCAGATTGATGTTGGAGATATGCAGATCAATCTTGAGGATTTCCGTCAGGGCCTCGAAATAGAGCTCGAACACGGAATGTGCTTCAAGGATGCTAACGTGACAAATAATCATCCAATCCTCACCGGGAAAATTGTATTGGCTCACTTCAAGGAGTCACTGGATTATTACCGTCGTCTTGAGGTTGCTGAGATAGAAGGAGATATACTCAAGGCCGCCGTTGCCAAAGACTCGGCCAAACTCATGCATCTGTATGATAAATTCATCAAAGCGAGGCTTGTGCTTGCGAAGGCCGAGACCGATCAGTTATTGTAGGCTGTTGGAGTCCTGCTTGTCTTTCGAATGAATTGGGCCGCAAAATGATCGTAATACCTACTGGACGTGGATTATGACAATCTGCATGGCGACATCTGACGTCTGATGTCCGAACTTACAGGAGAACAAGATGGCAGTCAAGAAGCCAAGGTTGACGAATAAGAGAAACTCCAAAAAGGCGGGCCTAGCGCCTGGAACGCTTGTCTATGTTGGAGACGAACGAGCTGAGGCTGTGCGGATTACCTGCATGGATTATGACGAGAAGGAGTTCCTGGAGAAACAGGTTCCGAACATCCAGGAATGTTTTCCGTTCAAAAGCACTCCGACAGTGACGTGGATAAACGTGGATGGCTTGAAGGACGTTCAAACGATTGAGAAGCTCGGCAAAGAGTTCGAGCTGCACACGCTTATGTTGGAGGATATATTGCACACGGGCCAGAGGCCCAAGTTCGAAGATTTCGACAAATACGCCTTTGTTGTGCTCCGGATGCTGGCCTATAACGAGCAGACTCAGGCAATCGACAGCGAACAAATCAGTCTGGTTCTCGGCCCTAATTATGTTATTTCGTTTCAAGAACGGGTAGGCGATGTCTTCGATCCCATCAGGGACCGCATCCGAAACGCCAAAGGGCGGATTCGAAAGTTAGGGCCTGATTACCTGGCGTATGCACTATTGGATGCAATCGTAGACAGCTATTTTATGATCCTCGAGAAAATCGGCGAGAGAATTGAGACTATGGAAGAAGATTTGCTCGCCGATCCCAACGAAAGGACATTGCATCAGATTCACATTATGAAACGTGAGATGCTCTCTCTTCGCAAGTCCGTCTGGCCTTTGCGAGAGCTTATCAGCAGTTTGGAACGTTGTGAATCGGGGCTCATATCAGATACGACCGATGTCTATTTGAGAGACCTATACGATCATACAATCCAGGTGATAGATACGGTTGAGAGCTTTCGCGATATGGTTTCGGGAATGCTTGATATATACCTCAGCAGCATCAGTAACCGGATGAATGCCGTGATGAAGGTGCTGACGATTATCGCGACTATCTTTATTCCGCTGACGTTTGTTGCAGGTATATATGGCATGAACTTCGAGAACATGCCCGAGCTGAAATGGCGATACGGATACTTTATGGTCTGGCTGGTCATGCTTGGCGTTGGGACAATGATGGTGCTTTACTTCAGAAAGAAGAAGTGGCTGTAAGCTCCGGGACGCCACGTTAGTCTGTTGGCCGATGCGGATATGAATTTGCTGCATTGAACAGTCAGGGCAAGAAGTGTTGGAGTGTTATTTCCTTTAGTATGCCATAATCCTAAAAGGAGGCAAAGTGGCACTGACATTATTGGCGGCTTTTGATCCCACGACATGGATTGTCCTACCTTTTCTGATTTTCATCGCCAGAATCGCGGATGTCAGCATCGGGACCGTGCGGGTTGTTTTTGTCTCAAGGGGCATGAAATATCTGGCGCCGATAGCGGGATTCTTCGAGGTTCTTATATGGATCATTGTGATCGGGCAGATCATGCAGAATCTCTCGAATCCGCTTTGTTACATTGCCTACGCAGCAGGTTTTGCAACGGGAAACTATGTAGGCATCGTTATCGCTGAGAGGCTCTCGCTGGGCATGGTGTTGATTCGTGTGGTTACGGAGAAGGATGCAGGACCGCTTGTGGAGTATCTCAAGAGCGAAGACTACGGTATCACCAGTGTGGACGGCCACGGCACACGAGGACAGGTCAAAGTGATCTTCACCATTGTGCCTCGACGTGAGGTCCCGAATATCGTTGGAATCATCAAACGGTTCAATCCCAGGGCATTCTATACAATTGGCGACGTGAACAGCGTCGAAATGGGCACGTACCCAATTCGAAGAAGATGGCGTAATTTGAGTTTCCTAAAGCGGTTCCGGCCATTTCGCAAGGGCAAGTAGACTGCGTATCGTAACCGCTTGTCCCGGCATGCCTGTAAACGCTACACAGGCGAGCCGGTATCGTCTTTGTATTGTGCGCGCAGTTTCTTTAGTTCGGCTTTGAGGTCTTTGGCTACTTTGGTATAGGCGGAGTCGTTGTAGACATTCTTCATCTCATGGGGGTCCTTTTTCAGGTCATATAGTTCCCATTCGTCGATGTCGTTATAGAAGTGTATCAGCTTATACTGCCTGGTTCGCACTCCATAGTGACGCTTGACGCTGTGGGCGCCCGGATACTCGTAATAGTGGTAGTACATCGACTTGCGCCAATCTCGCGGTGTTTTGCGCTGTAGAACCTTTCGGAACGATTGTCCCTGCATGTCTTCAGGCGCGGTAACACCAGCGAAGTCCAGGAGCGTCGGCCCGAAGTCCAGATTCAGAACAATATCCTTACTCACCGACCCGGCCTTTATTTCACCGGGATGCCGTATCATAAGCGGCATTCGCAGCGATTCTTCATACATGAAGCGCTTGTCGAACCAGCCATGATCGCCGAGATAGAAGCCTTGGTCCGCGGTGTACACCACAACGGTGTTGTCGGCAAGCCCTGTTTCATCGAGGTAGTCCAGAACGCGCCCGACGTTGTCGTCAACCGAGGCTATGCATCGCAGGTAATCCTTGATGTACCTCTGATATTTCCAGCGGACCAGGTCCTTTCCCTGTAAATTTGCCTTGCGGAATGCCTCGTTCTTAGGTTTGTAGGCTGCGTCCCAAAGTGTCTTCTGTTCAGGTGTCAGGTTCTGTGGCGGTACAAGCTTGAGATCGTTCTGGTTCATCGTTTTCTCAATACTCATGTCCTGCTCTTTGGCTGCTCGGCCCCGATTTGCATAATCATCGAAAAGCGTATCCGGCTCGGGTATAGTGACATCGTCGTACATCGTCAGGTGTTTGGCGTCTGGCTGCCAGTTGCGGTGCGGCGCCTTGTGATGAAACATCATGCAGAAGGGCTTGTCGTTGTTGCGATTCTTGAGCCAGTTAAGGGCATAGTCTGTAATAATGTCAGTGACGTAGCCTGTATGTTTTTTGCGCTGGCCCATCTCAATCATAACGGGATTGTAATAAGCCCCCTGTCCCGGAAGGATATTCCAATAGTCGAATCCCGTTGGGTCGGTCTTTAGGTGCCACTTGCCCAGCATTACTGTTTGATAGCCTGCTTTCTGAAGAAGCTTGGGGAAAGTCTGCTGGCTGCCATCGAATTTGAGCCGATTATCTTTAACGCCATTGATGTGGCTATACTTGCCTGTAAGAATTACCGCCCTGCAGGGCGCGCAGATCGAGTTTGTACAGAAGCTGTTCTCGAAAAGCATGCCCTCTCTGGCGATGCGGTCGAGGTTTGGCGTCTCATTGATCTTGCTGCCGTAACAACTCAGAGCATGAGAGGCATGGTCATCGGTCATGATGAAGATGATGTTCGGTCGCTTGTTTATCCCGCCTGCTGATTCGCCCATTGTCGTGCATCCAGGCAAGATCGGCAGGGCGATGGCTGAACCGGCCACAAACCCCATTGTTTTCAAGAATTCCCTTCTCGATTGTTTTATCATGGCCATTCCTTTCGCACTGCTTCAGGTCTTGTCAGAACTTCGATGTTAGTATTACAGGGGACTCAATAGTCTATAGCTTATGTTACTATCTTCCATATGCCTTTTCACGATGGCATGATTGGCCTCGAATAGTTCGTCAACACTAACCGCGATAATCTTTGCCCGCAAGGCTCTCCTGACAGCTTTCTCGCCATTTCTCCAAAGTTCGCTGCATTGCCTTGACGATTTGTGGTTTCTTTTCTGCCAGGTTTTTGCTCTCGGTCGGATCCTCAAGCAGATCGTAAAGAGCATACGTCTTGCCGCCATTCTGGCTGTATAGCTTATACTGCATTCCAGTTAGAGCGAGCTGGTTTCGCGACTGAAAGCCAATAGGATGTGGACGCTCAAATGGTTTCTTTTTTATCAATGGCATCAGACTCACACCGTCGATTGGTTCAGGCTGGCCTTTAATACGAAAGCCCAACAAGTCCATGATGGTAGGAAAATAGTCACTGGTGCAACAAGGTGCGTTGGAGGTTGTGTCGGCTTCCACGTGTGCAGGCCACTCCAGGATCGCCGGCACGCGCACACCACCTTCGAGAAGGCTTCGTTTGCGTCCCCTAAAAGGCCCGGCCGATCCGCGAGACCGTCCGCTCTTGCCATCTTTGCCTTCGGGGCCATTATCGCTGCAGAACCATAGCATAGTATCTTCAGCAATACCAAGTTCCCGAATATTCCGACGCAATCTGCCTATCTGCTCGTCCATGGCCGTGATGCATCCGTAATAGTGCTGCTCTTCTTCGCTGTACTTCGGGTACATCGCCCGATATTCAGGACCCGCCACAACAGGCGCGTGCGGCGCGTGAAACCATATAACCGCCAGAAACGTCCTTTTGGATTTGGCTGCATTTCGTATAAACGGCAAAACACGATCCATGATAATGCGCGAATCATCACCTTCCAATGATTCTGTGACATTCCATCCGTTGTGCCAATATAGTGTGCGTACATCGGATTTACCATGCGCGTTGTCAGGATCGTATGGATTCCATGTTGCTACGGCGTATTCGGTTGAAAACCATTCGTCAAAGCCGCTCATCCCCGGTGTCATATAGTTTTCGGCAGGTTTTCTATTTTTTCCTTTACCAGACCAGTTGGGCAACAGCGTCCCAATGTGCCACTTACCGAAGTGGCCTGTTGCATAGCCCTGTGTCTTGAGGGCTTCGGCCAGGCTTATCTCTTCTTTTCGCAAGTGCCCTACATTGGCAAAGAACACTCCATATCGATAGGGATGACGACCGGTCAAACAACTTCCTCGGGTTGGTGAACACACCGGTGAAGCCGAGTAGAAGCGTTCAAAACGCATACCGGATTTCGCCATTACATCCAGGCAGGGAGTTTTAATAACAGTGTTGCCGTTAAATCCAGTATCGCCCCATCCTAAATCATCCGCCATGCACAAGATAATATTCGGTTTGGTTACACGTTGTACTTGTGCCCTCGCTGAATCCAGCAGTATTGTTCCTAATGCTGCTTTAGATATCGAACGAAGAAATTCTCTTCTGTCGAGCATGTATCTGCACTCTAAAGGGTGATCCAACACCTATTGATTTATTTTGGGAGTTCCATGATATCAGGGTTAGTCTGTTGTGTCTATTATGTCCCCTGCCTGGCGTTTTCTGAATAAACGCTGCCTCACAAAGCATTCCAAAGTCTTGCTTGTGATAGACGCAGGCTTACGAAGAAAGAGTCCTATAATATCCATGTGATTGCCCAATATTGTAAGATACTTGAGATGTATTTCATTTAGGAGCTTTTTCATTACAGAAGAAAATCCATTTTCAATGCCGGAAAGCCCTGGAAACAAACAATTTTCAATGAAATCTAAAAAAATGCTTGGTTTTGTAAAACACATGTTTTAAGCTATCGTATTAAACAAGTGTTTAAGGGTTGAGCCTATGGTTCCAGAGAAACAATGCACTGATAAATGTGTCGACAAGCCAGTCCAGGAGCGGCTTCTTGATGCGGCTGAAGAGCTTTTCTGCGAGAAAGGTTTCGATGCAACAAGCATAAGAGATATTGCAGCTCAGGCAAATTGTAATGTTGCTTCAGTGAACTACTATTTTGGTAGTAAGGAAAATCTCTATGTAGGTATTTGGCGACGGCATTTGATACAAATGCGAGAGTCGAGGCTTAAAAGCATTGAGAGTGTCATGTCTTCAGCAACCCAGAAAGATGATTTGGAGAGTATTCTTACTTCTTTTGCAAATAGTTTTATCGGACCGCTCGTGGATTTTGAAAAAGAATGCAACTTTGCGAAGCTGATGGGGCGGGAAATGCTCGATGGACATTTGCCAGGAAATCTCCTTTTTGATGAATTAGTTAAACCCACACTGGAGAGTTTAGGAGGCGCCTTACTCGAAGCCTGTCCAAGGTTGGAGCCTTCAAGCACACCATTGGTAATATTATCTATCATTGGCCAGCTTATGCACGCTTTGCATTTCCGGATAATGATGAAGGATTTTCACGTAGAGCAGGAACTGATTTTTGAGATGGAGGAGGTTATAGCTCATATCGTGAAATTCAGTTCGGCGGGTATTCGGGCCTGCTGTCGGGAGAATGTGGAATGATTAATATATTCGTACACCGTAAAGTATTTTTGTGTTTACTTTGCTTATGCCTGCTGGCGGGCTGTATGGTCGGGCCTGACTATAAGAGGCCTGAGACCGTTGCTGAGACTGCTGATGGTTACGTTCGTACAGGGAAACACTTGCAGGATATGAACGATTCGAACCAGGTGGATAGGTGGTGGGAATCCTTTGGTGATACAACGACGGCTGAGCTTGTCCGATTGGCGCTCGAAAACAACACTGACCTCATCGCTGCCGCTGCGAGGGTGCTTCAAGCCCAGGCGGTGCTTGCTGAAGCACGAGGGGCACGCATGCCTCAGGTCTCGTACGATATAGCTCGAAGCAGAAGCAAGCAGTCTTTCAATCTTGGCGGTGGGCCATTCGGTGGCGGTAGATTCACAGTAATGAGCACAACATGGACGCAGGACCTTTCAGTGTCTTACATGCTCGATTTCTTCGGCAAGCTTCGACGCTCGCAACGGGCTGCATGGGCGGATATGTTGTCTGCGCAGGCTACCGAGCAGTCCTTAGTGAATGCCACAATCGCGATGGTCATCACCTCCAGAATCGAAATTGCGACTCTTCAGCGACGTCTGGCAATCGCTCTCGCCAATACAGAGAGCAGAAGGCGTACGCTGGAGATCGTTGAAAGACGCTATGAAAAAGGTCTCGTTGGTCCTGTCGATGTCAGGTTGGCCAGAGAGAATCTTGAGGCGTCGAAGGCGGAGGAGCCGGCCATTAAATTATCCCTTGCAAAGGCCCACAATGCGCTGGATGTAATGCTTGGTCGCCAGCCGGCGGCATCAGAGTTTCTACCTGAGACTCTTTCGGATTTGCCTGATCTGAGGCCTGTGCCGATTGGCATTCCTGCGGTGTTGCTGGATCGTAGGCCGGATGTAAAGGCTTCCGAATTGTCTTTGCGAGCGAGTAGCGAGCGGATCGGTGTCAGCATTGCACAGCTCTTTCCTGATTTCAATCTTACCTCATCCTACGGCGCCAGCGCCGACAGGTGGAGAGATATCTGGGAGCACTATTCCGAAACTTATTCACTTATAATGAGAATGGCTCAGCCAGTCTTCAGGGGAGGACAGTTGTTTGCGCAGATCGACGCGGCCAAAGCCCGCTACGCCGAGTTAGCGGCCAACTATACGGGCACTGTTCTCGGGGCGATGCAGGAAGTGGAGGATGCGCTTGCAGGAGAACTGTTCCTGCAGGAGCAGCTTAAGCACACTCAACTGAGACTCGTCGAGGCCAAGGCCGCCGAACAGTTGTCCAGACAACGATACGAACGGGGCGTGGAGAGCATACTGACTGTTCTTGAATCCGAGAGACGCTTTAGAATGGCGGACGAGGCACTGGCGATTCTTAAAGGTCAAATATGGACCACCAGGGTGAACCTCCATCTGGCAATAGGTGGCGACTGGGACAAACAATACGAGGAAGAAATTAACGGATCGAAAAATGACTGAAGCTGAAAAAAATGACAGGCACACTCGCATACAAGGCAAAGGCGTGCTGCAGACACTAATGGTTTTGGTGTTGTTGGCGGCTGGTGTTGTTGGCGCTGTGTTGCTCATTAAGATGAGAAAGCCGCCGGAGAAAATAGAGCAGGCGGTTCTTGCTCCATTAGTGAAAACTAAGCAGGTTCATCTTAAAGACATACAGATGGTTGTCAGCGGTTACGGAACCGTCAAGCCCAAGGTTGAAGTTGACATAGTGCCTGAAGTTCCGGGCAAGGTAGTATCCATTCATCCCGATTTGAAAGTAGGGGGGCTCATTCTTGCCGGGCAGCAGATACTGAAGATCGATCCGAGGGATTACGAGCTGGCCGTTCAACAGGCCAATGCTGCGGTTGCACAGGCCCAGGTTGCTCTTGACATGGAAAGGGCGGAGGCGGATGTTGCGCGGAGAGAATGGAGTCAGCTCCACCCGAACACAGAGCCCGATTCCCCTTTGGTTCTGCGCGAGCCTCAGATTCGGCAGGCCGAAGCGGCTATAGAGTCGGCAAGGGCGCAGTTGGCGATAGCCCAACTGAAGCTTGACCGCACGAGTATCTCCTTGCCGTTCGATGCTCTTATTACGAGAAAGCAAGTCGATCTCGGGCAGTACATTGTTGTTGGCCAGTCCCTTGGTTCGGCCTATGGCATTGAGACAGTGGAAATCGAAGTGCCATTTGAGGATTCGGAGCTTGCCTGGTTTGATGTTCTCGGAGATTCGATTCAATTGGATGGCGCTTCATCCGAGGAAAAGCGGACGCTGGCCCAGGTCACGGCCAATTCCGCTGGTTCGGAGCATACGTGGCAGGGTTATGTCAGTCGCACTACAGGCCAGGTGGACAGGACTTCGCGAATGATCTCGGTGATTATCGAGGTGCCTAAGCCTTTCGATACGTCGGCAGGCAGGCCCCTGTTGATGCCAGGAGTATTTGCGGAAGTTTCCATTCAGGGCAGGATTATCGCCGGGGCTGTTGCTGTGCCTCGCGATGCTATACGGGATGGCAACAAAGTGTGGGTTGTAAATGATGACCGTCTGCACATTATATCCCTCGATATTGTACGTGCCGATAAGGATTTTGCCTACGTTCGCTCCGGACTCGAAGACAATACAACAATTATTACCAGTTCCCTCGATGCAGTCGTAGATGGCATGCAGGTGCGCACGGAGCCCAACGAGCAATCAGTTGTACAGTTGCCTGGCAAAGATTCTGGTGAGCCGTCTGAGTCGGAGGCGAACTAAGTGAAGAACCTCGAAGAAAAGAAGGGTATTCTGTGCTGGTTCGCCTCTAACCATGTTGCGGCCAATCTGCTCATGCTGCTGATTGTAGCGGCCGGTCTGTTGTCGATTCTGGATCCGAAGCTTGAAGTTTTTCCGGAGTTCAGCCTGGACATGATCAATGTCATGGTGCCGTATCGAGGCGCCTCTCCAGCCGATGTTGAGGAAGGTGTCTGTCGGCGCGTCGAGGAGGCTGTCGCCGCTGTTGAAGGGATCAAGCGAATGACCTCGACGGCGAGCGAAGGCGTCGGCTCGACGGTCATAGAAGTCGAGGAGAATGAAAACGTCACCGATGTTCTCGACGACGTAAAGGCACAGGTCGATACAATTACAACCTTCCCTGAAGAGACTGAGAAACCGACCATTGCCGAGGTGCAGACGCGCCACAAGGTTATTACTGTAGTTGTCTGCGGCGAAGTGTCTGAAAAAGCGCTTCGGGAGCTTTCCGACCGAATCCGCGATGACCTCACTGCAATGCCCAATATCAGTCAGGTGAGTGTTGCGGGTGTTAAGCCTTATGAGATATCCATTGAAGTGTCGGAGGAGAATCTCAGGCGTTACAATCTGAGTTTCGATCAGGTCTCCATGGCAGTAAGGAGTTCGTCACTCGATGTCCCGGCTGGTTCGGTCAAGACCACGGGCGGAGAAATCCTTGTGCGAACCAAGGGACAACGTTACTACGGTCCCGAGTTCGAACGGATTGTGGTTCTGACCAGAAACGATGGGACCAAAGTTCTGCTGAGTGATATTGCCAACGTCCGGGACGGCTTCGAAGATCTCGATCTCTATGCGAAGTTTGACGGCAAACGCGCCGCTTTTGTCCAGGTTTCGCGGATCGGCGAGCAGGACGCAGTGGATATTGCGCGAACCGTCAAGAAATACATCAAGGACAAGCAGATGCATCTGCCCGACGGGGTTTCGCTTGCTTTATGGGAGGACGACACGCTTATTCTCAACGCGCGAATGGATCTGCTCAAGCGCAACGGCTATATCGGCCTGGTTCTCGTATTTCTCTGTCTGACGTTTTTCCTCAACATCAGGCTTGCCTTCTGGACCACAATGGGCATTCCCATCTCCTTTCTCGGCGCCTTTTACATCATACCACAATTCGATGTCTCGATTAACATGATGAGTCTCTTTGCGTTCATCATGGCGCTGGGGATAGTTGTCGACGATGCTATCGTCATCGGCGAGAACATCTTTACCTATCGACAGCAAGGCATGGACGTGACCGAGGCGGCTGTTAAGGGCGTCAGAGAGATGGCGATGCCTGTGGTTTTAGCGGTTCTGACTACCATGTTTGCGTTCATTCCGCTGGCCTACACCAGTGGAATCATGGGTAAAATACTTCGGGTGCTGCCGATTGTCGTTTGCAGCGTGCTGGTTGTCTCATTGGTTGAGGCCCTGCTAATCCTGCCCGCCCATTTGTCTTCCAAGAGGAGGCCAAAGGAAAATCTGTTCATCCGCCTTAGCAACAGGCTCAACCGTGTTACCGACAGAGCCCTTGCCTCGTTCGTTAACGGTCCTTTCGCTTCTTTCGTTGAAAAAGCCGTCCGGTGGCGCTACGCCACCTTGTCGGCCGGTTTGGCCCTGTTCATGGTCATCATTGCTGTTATCGCAGGCGGCTACATCAAGTTTGTTTTCTTTGACGCCATTGAAGCCGACAACATGATTGCGACTTTGACCATGCCACAGGGCACCCCCGTCGAACAAACCAGGCAGGTTGTAGAGAGGATTGAAAAGGCTGCGTTTCAGGTTATCGAGGAGTTTGACGCAAAACGTTCGGACAAGCCATCTGTTATGAAACACATGTCGGTCACCGTAGGCGCTCAGCCCGCTCTTTCGCGTGGCGGTCCTATCCAGGTCGATTTGGGCAAAGCCGCCGAGTCACATCTCGGTGAAGTCAACGTCGAGCTTCTCGGCGCCGAATACAGGGACGTGTCGAGCGTCGCCATTAAGAACCGCTGGCGTGAGCTTGTTGGCGAGATACCAGGAGTCTCGTCGCTTACATTCATGGCTGAGTTCATGAGTACGGGCAATCCCATCGAAATGGAACTCTCGCACGAGGATTTCAGCCAGTTGCTTGTCGCCTCCGACAAGCTGAAGGCTGCTCTTCGAGACTACAGCGGCGTTACCGATATTGCCGACAGTTTCGAGCCTGGGAAACCCGAACTCAAACTCAAGCTCAAGGACACCGGGCGCACGCTGGGGCTGACGCTCTCCGATCTTGCACGGCAGATTCGCCAGGGCTTTTATGGCGATGAGGTTCAGCGTATACAGCGGGGCCGTGACGATGTTCGTGTGATGGTTCGCTATCCGGAAGAAGAGCGTAAGAGCCTGGCGGACGTGGAGAACATGAGAATCCGTCTGCCCGACGGCACGCAGATTCCGTTCAAGACGGTTGCTGATGTTGAGTATGGCCGGGGCTATGCGACGATTAAGCGCGTGGATCGCAATCGCGTGGTGAGCGTCTCGGCCGATGTCGATGAGGGTGTGGCCAATGCAGGCGAAATCAACGCTGAGTTGGCCTCCATTGTCCTGCCTCGTCTGATGCAGGAATTCCCTGGTTTACAGTTCCGTTTCGCCGGTGAGCAGCGCGAACGTAATGAATCACTGGGCAGCCTCAAGACGAATTTTATCATTGTGCTGCTGGCCATTTATGGCCTGCTCGCCGTTCAGTTCAGAAGCTATTCGCAGCCGGCCATCGTCATGTCCGCCATTCCGTTCGGCATCGTCGGAGCTGTCCTGGGGCACTTGCTGATGGGTTATAACCTGAGCATTCTCTCGATGTTCGGCATCGTCGCTCTGGCTGGCGTTGTGGTTAATGATTCGCTCATCATGATCGACCTGATCAACCGCGAACGTCAGGAGCACATCGCATTGCCGCAGATCCTGCGGGACTGCGCCACTCGCAGATTCCGCCCGATCATGCTGACAACTTTGACTACCTTCTTCGGCCTGCTGCCGATGATTACTGAGAGAAGCCTCCAGGCCCGCTTTCTTATTCCGATGGCCATCAGCCTGGCGTTCGGAGTCATGTTCGCAACGTGCATAACGCTGGTGCTGGTCCCATCGCTGTACATGATTCTCGAAGATATCAAGGCTCGCATCTTGTAGAAATACGCCGGGCTCCCGCTGAAACCTGCAAACTGTCTCTGTGGCTGCTTTCTAATGGACGGCTGCGAATCTTACTGGTAGAATTCTCTCGCTTGAAGTCTATATCGATTAGTATGCGTAACTCAATTGGAGGTAGCAAGTTATGACAAGGACTGTTCTGTATTTGGTTATTGGCGCTGTTCTTATTTCCGGCTGTATCAGCGTGCACGAAACCAAGCGCGTTGATGATAAACGGCCTTGTCCGGAAAAAGTTGAACCCAGGCCCTGCCAATTGCTTCGTCACGTGGTGCTCTTAAAGTTGAAGGATGAAAGCAGCGCCGAAGATATCAAAAAGATCGAGAACGCTTTTGCAGCGTTGCCCAGTAAGGTTGACGCTATCTACGACTTCGAGTGGGGAACGGATGTAAGCGTCGAGAACCGCCAGGAGGGTTTCACGCACTGCTTTGTGGTGACATTCCGCAGTGAAGAAGATCGGGCGAAATACCTGCCGCATCCCGAGCATAAGAAGTTTGGTGGGATTCTGGGGCCGCATTTGGATAAGGTTCTCGTGATTGATTACTGGGCGAAGTAGTCGATCCGATTGTTTGGAAGTTGTTGTTGTCGTCTCGCATAGCTCAGTGACATCAATATGCGCATCATAGCAGGCACAAAACGGGGCATGGTGCTTCTCGGCCCCAAAACGTACGATTCAAGGCCCATCATCGACAGGGTTAAGGAGTCGCTCTTCAGCGTTCTCTATGGCTACGATCTGCCCGCGGGCGCCGTTGTTGCAGATGTCTTCTCCGGGGTCGGCTCGATGGGGCTCGAATCGCTCAGCAGGGGGGCGAAGTTCGTTACTTTTGTTGAGCAGGACCCGAAGATAATCGTTACGCTGAACAAGAACGTAGAAAAGGCGGGCTTCGTTAAAGAATCGAAAGTCGTCCGGGCAAACGCCTTTCATGTTGGCGCGGTTGTCGATCGCAGCTTCGGCCTCTACGACCTTGTTTTCGTCGATCCGCCCTATGCAAAGACAAAAGATGTCGGGCCCGATTCGATGCTGGCCGGCCTGATGGACGTGCTGGGCTCTCAGGTGCGCCCCGAGGGCATTGTCGCTGTCCGGGTCGAGGAGCATACTTTGCTGCCGGACAGCTACGGACAGTTTACCGTGATCGACCGCCGGCACTGGAGTAGTATGATAGTTGTCATATACCAGAATAAACCAGAATGACAAATAGACAAGCCGCTATCCGAATAGTCAGGATTCTTCGTAACAAGGGCTATCAGGCCCTGCTGGCAGGCGGTTGCGTTCGTGATATGCTGCTGGGTAAACGACCCAAAGACTACGATGTCGCTACCGATGCGCACCCGGAAGAAGTCATCAGGCTGTTCGACCGTACGCTCAAAGTTGGGGCCAAGTTCGGGGTCGTTATCGTACTGATCGACAAAATGCAGATCGAGGTCGCCACCTTTCGCACAGAGACCGGTTATGCCGATGGGCGTCATCCCGACCGCGTCGTATTCTCCAGTGCGAAGGAGGATGCCGCCCGTCGCGACTTCACCATAAACGGCATGTTCTACGATCCGCTTACAGGTCATGTCATCGACTACGTACGAGGTCGTAAGGATCTCAACAAGAAGGTCATTCGCACCATAGGCGACGCAAGCGAGCGCTTCGCCGAAGACTACTTGCGTATGCTCCGTGCCGTTCGTTTCTCGACCAGGCTCGAATTCAGGATCAGCCGGACTACGCTGTTGGCGATTGCGGCTCACGCTGAAAAAATCGTTGGCATTAGTGGCGAACGCATCTGCATAGAGATCCAGAACATCCTCGTCGATCCCAGCCGTGCGGTTGGGGCCAAAATGCTGCTTAAAACGGGCCTCGTTGAGACTATTTTCCCAGGCTACTGCGATGGCGATCCGAAGTTTGCAATCGAGGTGCTCGGCCACCTGCGAAAGAAGATAGGCTTTCCGTTGGCTCTGGCTGCTTTCTTCACTGGCTGCGCTGCTGAGAAAGCTCTGGAAAAATGCCGGATACTCAAGCTGAGTCGCAACCAGACAAACCATATCAGGTTCCTCCTGACCCATCGAGGCCGCCTGCTTGATAGTAATATGTCCCTTGCCGATCTGAAGCGTCTTCTGGCAAATCCATATTTCCGGGACCTCTACGAACTCCAGCGCTCCATCCAGAAAGCAGTGGGCGGGCGAAAGGCGCTGGCTCCACTAATCAAGCTGCGCCGACGAATCAAAGACCTTGGCGACATCGACGTCGAACCAGAGCCACTGCTCAACGGCCACGACCTGATCGGCCTCGGCGCCACACCCGGCCCATCCCTTGGCCAACTCACCGAAGAACTTTATACCGCCCAACTCGAAGGCGCCATCAAGACCCCCAACCAGGCTGAAAAATGGGCCACACAGTGGCTCAAAAAACACGAATCCAGCTAAGAAAAATACATCATGCAATTCTTGTGTGCGATTATTCAATCCGATGAAAAAAGGTAGAGCTATAGAGTCTGTAGATAAAATACGCTTGACCTGCCGATATCGTATCTGAAGAAGAGGTGCGATATCCCAACAATCCAGAATAAATATGTTGTGATCTTAAGTGAGACATGGTAGCATTTGCCACAGAAGGAGATGGTTTGTGTGCCACCTTTTATGGATTTTACCAGCGTTTTTGTGCGTATTGTAAGGAGGCTGTCCAATGTCGAAATATCCTAAGAGAATTGCTGACGCAAAAGCAGACAAAAAGGGGAATATTACAGCGGTTAGGCTTGAGGGTAATAGTAGTTTTACAGATATCAAGACTGCTGTTTTTATGGCTGAACATGGCAAGGTCGATGCGGTAGTTGTAAGAGGAAAAGGCAGGAAGAAATATTTGCGTTCAAGACCGGATAGTAAAAAATTAAATAATCTTAAAACTATGGCTGAGCTTCATTAAACAATGAACCGAGTGTAAGATATTGTTGTAGAGCAAGAGTGGTACATCTTCCCTTGCAAGCCCATAGTACGTTGTTATAGTAAGGCATAATGGTAAAGGGATATTGCCAATGTTAAGGCGAACAGAAGGTGACTGGATGTGAAGGTTGCTTTTATGTTCTTTTTTCCTGTCACCTTATACGGTATTATACAATGCGCCGTATGTAAGGAGTACAAAATGGGCAGAGCAGCATCTCTAATTATAAGATGTATCACAGTTCTGGCGATGATAGCGTTTGTTGTTGTATTCTTCCTTACCATTGTGTTTCCCATGACGCTTTCGGTTTGGGCAGAGCAGGGGAGGGAACTGTCTGGTTTTTGGCAGGTCGTGGCGAATATGAGTACGTTTTGCAAGTCTTATGGGATTATTATATTGGTTTTCCTGATGGGGATTGTCGTGGGTAGTAATATCTGGATGTTAATTGCGACCAGAGTGAAACGTTTTTCGCTTACCGGCAAATGAATGCACGCATTGTGAAGGATAACGGAAATGGCTAAGCAGACGAGACGAGAATTCTTGAAGGCGTTGTCGATGGCGGCGGGGGCGGTGCTGGCGCCTTCGGTTTTGTTTGGGCGGGATAAGGAGCGGAGAAGGCCCAATGTGGTTCTTATTTTAACGGACGATCAAGGCTCGATTGACGTTAATTGCTATGGCGCTAAAGACCTGTTCACGCCCAACCTCGACCGACTGGCTAAAGAGGGGACGCGGTTTACTCAGTTCTATGTGGGTGCGCCGGTCTGTTCACCTTCGCGGGCGGCTTTGATGGCAGGGCGGTATCCCCAGCGAGCGGGGGTGCCTGGTAATGTCAGCTCGATGAAGGGTAACGAGGGGATGCCGACCGAGCAGGTTACTATCGCTGAGATGATGAAGAAGGCTGACTACGCTACAGGGCATGTTGGAAAGTGGCACCTGGGTTATACGCCTCAGACTATGCCTAACGGGCAGGGCTTCGATGAGTCTTTCGGGCACATGGGTGGCTGCATCGATAACTATTCACACTTTTTCTACTGGAACGGGCCTAATCGACACGACCTGTGGCAAAACGGCGAGGAAATATGGCGGGACGGCGAATTCTTTGGCGATTTGATGGTCGAGCAGTGCAAGGATTACATAAACGAGAACAAGGACAAGCCCTTCTTTTTGTATTGGGCGATCAACATGCCTCATTATCCTTTGCAGGGCAAGAAAAAGTGGCGAAAGAAGTACGAGCATCTCGATGCGCCGAGGCGGATGTACGCCGCGTTTGTTTCGACTATGGACGAGATGGTGGGCGAGGTGGTTGAGCATATCAACAAGTTGGGATTGCGGGAAGATACGATCATAATTTGGCTCAGCGACCACGGCCATTCAGTCGAACGGAGAACTTTTGGCGGTGGCGGTAATTCGGGCGACTATCGCGGGCACAAATTCACGTTGTGGGAGGGCGGGATTCGGATTCCATGTATCGTCTCATGGCCCGGCCGGTTGCCCAAAAACACTGTTCGCGATCAGGTCGCTGTCAGTATCGACTGGATGCCTACGATCGCGCATTACTGCAATGTTCAGTTGCCAGTGAGAAAAATCGACGGAGTAAATATTTCTTCAGTGATAGAATCCGCTACGACTCAGTCTCCACATAAAGTTTTACACTGGGAGTCGAACAATCATTGGGCGGTTCGCGAGGGTGACTGGAAATTAGTGCACAACGGACCTGAAACTGAATACAAGGGTAAGAACATCCCCAAGGTCGAGGACTTTTTAAGCAATATCGCCCAGGATGTTACAGAGACGAAGAATGTGGCTGGCGAGCATCTCGAAATTGTGGCGAGGCTGACGAAACTGCACGAAGAATGGGTGCGCGACGTTAAGCAGCAATAAGCGGGCGCATCTGCATCATAAACATTCTCATGCGTGAGCAAACGAAGTATATTTTCTGTGCTATCAACTAAATGCGTTGCGAAGCACGGTTAGGCTTTTGGGGATAGCTGTTCGGTAGTCTTCTTTGCCTTCGAATTCGAGCGAGATGTAGCCTTTGAAGTTGTGCTTTCGCATGATTTTGGCGATACGCGGATAGTCGAGGTCGAGGGTGTACCAGAGTCCGTCGCCGAAATAGGTCTTGGCCTGCATTAAAACTGTTTGTGGTGCGCACATTTCGAGCTTGTCGTAGGGGTCTTCGAGGAAGTTGCCTGTGTCGAGCAGGACCTGGAGCCAGGGGGATTTTATGGCGTTGACGATACGCAGTAATCCTTCGGGTGTGCGGGCCAGTCCCCAGTGGTTTTCAAGGCCGAGGATGACGCCACATTTTTCAGCGACAGGCAGGCACTGTTCGATGCTTTCGATGACCCACTTGAAGCCATCTTCTTCAGTGTATCCTTCAACCGGAGGCTCGATGCCACGATGCGCCATTAGATCGTCGAAATTTTTCGACGTGCCCCATGTGCCTGTATTGATGCGCATAATTGGAATGCCTAACTTGTAGGCTATCTCAATCTGTCGCTTTGTCAAGTCGATGTTGTCGCGGCGTTTGTTTTTGTCAGGCGAGAGGAAACCCTGGTGCGTGGACATGCAGCAGAGATCGACGCCATTGATCAAAGCAGCGCGTTTAAGATTCTGGAAGTAGCCATTTTTTTCTGTTTCTTCTCTTTCCATCTGCCTGAGTAGAATGTCCACGCCATCGAAGCCCATTCGTGCAGCCTCTTCGATGCACTTTTCTATGGGCATCTCCTGGTTTCGTCTGAACTGCCAGAAGGAATAGGTCGAGACTGCTATTGGATTGGGGCGGCGCGCGGGTTCCGCCACTATAGTGGCAGGAGCGTTGCGTGATTGGGAAAATGCGTTTGAAGCAAGACCCGCTCCCGTGAGAACAGCAGCGGAGCCGGCCAGAAAAGATCGGCGGTCTATAGATTGCATTATTATTCCTTTCGAAAAGCGTATCGCTAACGACGAGTAAAACCGAACACTTTATAACCGTCGCCGAGGCACATGGCAAGACGCAGTCTAAGTTCTGGCGATACGATCGGCCTGGACATCGGCGGCTATCTGCATGAACCTTGGGGTGGTGTATTCGAAGAACTGCTTGTAGGCCTCGCAAAAGTAGCTTTCTCTGCCGAAGCTGTCCTTGTCGAATGGGGCTCTGTCTTTCATACAGCCCCCGCGACAGACAGCCAGATGCCGGCAGACGAGGCACTTGTTGCAGAGATTCGTTTTTGCGCGGGCGAATTCGCGTTTCCTCGCACTTGCGGCCAGCTTTTCGATAGGCGTTTCCATGATGTTGCCCAGATGCCATTTGGGCTCGACGAAGAAGTCGCAGCAATAGGCGTCGCCTGTATGCTCGATGACAATGTACTGGCTGCACTGCCTGTCGAAAGTGCAGATGGTGTGCCGGCCACCAAGGTAAAACGAGAGAAACGAATCGAAATCACGTATGCTCAGCTTTTCCGGGCCGCGTTCGTACCAGCGGTCGAAAATTCGGCACAGGAAATCTCCATACTGTGCTGGAGTAATTGAAAAGTCGGTGACCTGTCCGCTATTGGGATCGAGTTCGACGCAGGGGATGAACTGTAGATATTTAATCCCAAGGCCAACCAGGAAATCGAAGACAACGTCAGGCTGCTCCACGTTTCGAGCATTGAGAAGCGTTAGCGTGTTGAACTCAACGTTGTGCTCTTTGCAGTTATCGATGGCCCGCATGACCTTATCGAAGGTGCCATTGCCTGCGTGGTCAAGACGATAATGGTCGTGGAACTCTTTGGGGCCGTCGATGCTGATACCCACAAGGAACTTGTTTTCCGCCAGGAAGGGACACCATTTGTCGTCGAGCAGAATAGCGTTTGTCTGAAGGGAATTGCCTACTTCCTGTCCGGGCGAGCCATACTGCTTTTGCAGTTCGACAACTTTCCTGTAGAAGTCGAGGCCCATCAGAGTCGGCTCACCGCCTTGCCAGGCGAAGCCAGCCAGCGGGAACTTCAGTTGCATATAGTCCTTGATTAGCTTCTCAAGAACCTCTTCACTCATGCGCTGGCGACCCTGACCGATATCTGAAGATCGATGCTTATAGAAACAATAGCTACAATCGACATTGCAGTCCGAACCTGAAGGTTTAATCAAGAGTGTAAATGGTGGCATTCAACTACTTTCATTACTGTCGTGTTCCCATCGCGATGGGCCGGCGAATCACAGGCTTGTTTTCATTTTGTCGATCATTCTGCTCAGCTTCGACACCAGCTTTGCATTTTCCGATTGCTCCGCAATATTATTGTTCTCATGCGGATCGAGTTTGTGATCGTACAGCATTCGTGCGTATTGGTCACCATTTTTCCGCTTCCACTGCGTGTAAAGATAGCGGTCTGTCCTGACTGAGTCACCGTTGAAGTACCTGCTGAACACCGCATCTTTCCAGGGCAGGTTCGGATTTTTCAATAGAGGAACGAAGCTCCTGCCGTGCGTGTGGCCCGGTATCGGTAAATCACATAGATCGCATAACGATGGGTAAATATCGATATACTCGGTCAGAGCATTGGTCTTAACGCCGGATGCAATACGCGGCCCAGCAATTAGAAGCGGCGAATGCAGCGATGTCTCGAAATTGCAGTGCTTGCACCACAGACCATGTTCGCCGAGGTTCCAGCCATGGTCGCCCCAGAGTATCACAACTGTGTTGTCACGCAGGCCCTGAGAGTCCAGCTCGCCCAGAATCCGGCCTATCTGTGCGTCGGTATAGCTTACACAGGTGTAGTAACCATGAATCAACGTGCGAGCCATCTCGTCGGATAGCGGACCCTTCTCTGGGATCGCATGATATGCTCTCAGTTCACCCCAGTTGTGCAAAGCGGCATCCGGAGCGCCCTTCGGCCTGAAGGGATTATCAGCCAGATCGATGTTCTCTCTTTGATACATATCCCAGTATTTCTTCGGAGCGTTGAATGGCAGGTGGGGCTTGAGAAAGCCAAGCGCGAGGAAGAATGGTTTGCCCATCTTTTTGAGACGGCCAAGGTCAGAGATTCCCTTGTCCGCGATCATGCCATCGAAATAGGCGTTGTCGGGGATATCGGCCATTTCGTAAGCAGGGCCATTATGGCCGGGTGATTCGGTGGATAGTTTGATATTTTCCTCAAGCAGGTAGTTACGCCAGTTTCCTCTCGGTCGCCAGGGATTCTCGCTCCAGCCATCCAGACAATCCGTTCTGTGATGAAAGATCTTGCCGTTCGAGATTGTATGGTATCCGTGGTTTCTAAAGTGTTTGGCGATACTGAGCGCGCCGGGTAGGTCTTTTTCAGCCCAGGTGTCATAACCGAGAAATCTGTTGCGCGTCGGACGAACGCCTGTGAGCAGGCTGGCTCGCGAGGCGCCGCAAACGGGAACCTGGCAGTACGAACGCAGGAAGGTGACTCCATTGGTGGACAGACGATCTATGTTAGGGGACAGCATCTGCTCGTGTCCATAGCAACCAAGCTGCGGCCTTAAATCGTCCACGGCAATAAACAGGACGTTGGGCCTTTTTCCGACCTTCCGAACCTGTTGCTGAGCGAATACACGACCGGTGAGCCCTGCTACGGCGCCAAGTCCTATGGTTCTGATGAAATCGCGACGCGAATAAGCTGTCCTGCTCATAACATCCTCCATTTGGCATCGTTGTCATACACGGTCGTCATTCCGTAGACTGCCTGATATTGTCAAAGAACGGCGTTTTCTGCTGCTCGACACAGGCAGCGGCATAGAGGTACATCGCAGCAGACCATGTCTGCCAGTCCTGACCCCGGGGCGCGCCATCCTGAGCGCTATGCCACTCATTGAATCCGAATTCCACTTTCTCTACTCTTGTGGTCTGAATCAGTTCGGTCAAAGCCAACAGCTTTTTCTCGGCAAGTTTCTGTTTGCCAGCCGCAACAAGCGCGGCAATATAGAATCCACAGATGAACGGCCAGATGCCGCCATTGTGGTACTCGCCGGGCTGATTGTATTTCTCATATCGAGGCAGCCAATCGGGATCGGTCGGTCGTATATATGGAAAGAAATTCGGTGGTAGATCGCCAACGAGATCCTCTTTTTTGCGCAGTGATTCGCACTCGGTTTCCACCCATGAGATGATGGAACGGCTTCGACTTGGCGATGCGATACCCGATAGAATAGCTATGCTGTTTCCGAGCAGGTCGAAACGCTCACTTCGATAGACTTTGTATGACCATAAGGCATAGTACGGCTTATGTTTCAGAACTAAACCTTCATGAACATGCCGGTTCTGGCTGCCACCTTTTACAGCAAAATGTCCCATCTCATCTCTGAGCTTTTTGGCTCGATCATCCTGTCTGAGAAGTTTGAGATACGTGTAAACGAGTGTGTTGACGAATAAGCCATAGCCAAGCACCCACTGCTCGTCCCTCCAGTCGCTGGTCGGCGATTGAGTGACAAGAACACGGTCCGACGGGCTTCGATATTCCATCCATGTTGCAGCTTTTCCTATAGCTTCCTTCAGAAAATCTGGCTCATGCGCAAATTCCCTAAAGACAGCAGTAGCCATTAGAAACAACGGAGTACAGTCACTCGCTCCTCGGTCGTGGGGATCATGAACGAGGGAAGAAATGTGGCCGAGCCGACTTTGGTTTCTTGCAGCGGTTTCAAGGGATCGGCGATACGATTTAATCAACTTCTTATTGCCCGTTGTCAGAACGCCTAACAAGGATATCATCAGGTCCCTCGTATAGGGTTCCGGATACCCCCAACCGGCGGTTCTTGGAAGGCCCCGATATGGGCCATGTGCGTTGTGCAACAGCACTTCCAGAGCGGCTGCTTTAGCCTTATTGATAAAAGCGGATGCATTCTCATCCATGTTATGTGATCCCCAGTTTATCCGAAATGATCTGAACAAATCGCTTTGCTATGACTCTGTAGTCGAAATTTGCAACGACCCTTTCACGGCCCGCCTTGCCCATCTTGTCGCGCAACTTGGCGTCATTCATCAGTTCCATTAGATAATTGGCTATGTCATGGACACTGGCTCGGTAATCGACCGTTCGAGGACTTTTGAAGACAACTCGATGCCCCGGCTCATATCCTGATTCATCTCCTACGATGGCCTCTTTCATTCGGATTTCCTGAGCGATGTTAGCCAGAAAAGCAGTTTTACCATGAACCATCGTGTCCAGCATTCCCATGGCCTTGATGCTGATAACGGGCTTCTCGCAGGCATTTGCCTCCACTTGTATCATTCCGAAACCTTCAAGACGCGATGGAGCAGCATATATGTCACATGCGGCAAGCAGATACGGCATATAGTTTCGGGATACCCGGCTGGTGGCATACACGACATTCTGATCGATTCCGAGGTCCATGGCCAGCCTCATGTCCGCCATGTTCTGCTGTTCCGTTCGGGGCTGGGGCCATACCTTGCAGATGTATTTCCAATCGGGGGCTTGGCTGTCATTGATAGCTAGCGCCTGGAGGACTTCCTGGGCGCCTTTTGAGGCAGCATCACCTCCAACGGTCAGTATCATTATTTGATCCGGCGAGACTCCCATTGCCTCGCGCACCGTTGAGACCTTGGGATCGTTCTTGTCTCGAGGGGAAAAGGAATCCGTGTCACAACCGACGGGCAGGACCTCGATGTTCTTGCCGCTAAGCCCGTCGCGCATATAGACCTTTTTGACCCAATTGGACGTAACAAGTATCAATGGAAGAGCTTCGAGGATTTCGTGATAGTTCGCCAGGTAGCCGTCCGCCACAAGCCAAGGCACAGGCATCACGCCATACCTCTGGGGGTGCAGGACAAGATGTGGAGAATGCCCCCAATAGCCCACGCCAACAACGACATCGGGTTCAAACCATCTGTAGTACCATTCTTTTTCCTGTGCCGCTTCGAAGTTGACGGCGTGCACATCCACACCCATTTCCTTGAGACCCTTGTACAGAAGGTCTCCCTGTGTAGCCAGGCCACCGGGTGATGGTGGGTAGTCGTACGATACGAGCACTTTCATTTTCAGACTCCCTTAATAATTCAATTATCTTGACTTCCTTTTCAAACGCCAGAACGCTTCCTGCTTTGGCGTTGTCTTAGCTTCGAATGTATCTTGGCCAAAGCCATACGTATTGGTGATTATCTCATACTTCTGCCGCCATATGTCGTGCGACAGATTCGTTGTGACGTCCGTGTCGGCCAAGGGACGCGGCAGATACTTACCGTCGCCGTCCTCATAGGCGAATCGCCACAGCTCGGGGGACAAAAGGTCTCCGCGCTCCCACAATGCCATCACAGCCGTACCGACTTCTTCGTGCCTCAGATGTCTGGTGTATTCGCCCTGAAATCCGTGCGTTATAACCAGATCGAAGCGGACGGGGGGTAGCAGATCAAGAAGTGTTTTACGAACGTCTCTGGCAGGCAAGGGGGGCTGGTCAGGACTGTCGTCCATATCTCCCATCATACCACAGGCGCCATAGGCCTCCACGACTTTGAAGAACTTCGGCGCGCGATCTGGGTCGCTCTTGCGACAGAGGGTAATCACGGTCCATTGGGAATCGGAATGCATCAACATTGTGCCGCCGGCCCAGAGAGTCTCATCGTCAGGGTGAGCCACTACAACCAGACATTTATTATAATTCCACATCGTATAGTACTCCTTCCTTGGAGTTTTGCAGGCAAACAGAACCTCTGTTGTTACTATGCCTGTGCCAACTGCCAATAGCGACAGTTATCTTAGCAACAGTAAAGCCTTATTCGATATTAAAAAGCAGCTCCTGTAAAAGATAGTGATAATGGAGCATATTCATCTTTCAATCTGTGATGCAGTTAAACCTATGCTCTCAAAGCACTTATTGTTAGCCATGACCACGGGATATTGTAAATGCCTTAAAACATGTATTTACGGCTTGTCGGATCTTATGTTCATATTCGTAATGAATGTTCATAGACTGGCAACAGAAGCCAATCAGGCGTCAAACGGACATCTCAGGTTTTGTTGTTGGTACAGGTTCAACGGCGGTGGCCGTATTCGCCGGATCGGAATCTGGGTTCTATCCGCAGAACCGACACGTCTTTGAGATCGCCCTTGATAAGCGTTGGTCTGTGGTTGACTGTTAGCGAGAGCAGGCTCGGCTGGTGGTTGCTATTGCCTCCGGCCCAGACCCGAAATCCCCAACTCGACTGCGATGGTTTGCTTCCAAGCTGATGCAATATTACCTGGGTGGGCGGTTCGTTGGCTTGCAGGATCACCTGTCGCTGCTGGTCGTCGACGGACCAGATGGCCCAGACGTCGGCGCCATTGTGCCGGAAGCGGAGGATTCGCAGGTTCTCGTCTTTGCTTTCGATTTGGCCAAGATACTGGCCATTTGCGATCAGGTCGGAGATATCTGCCATGACGTGGTAATGGGGCTTGGGTGTCAGGTCGGGGCGGACGATGCCAAAGTTGTTTTCGTTGTGCTCGGGATTCCAGCCGTCGTCCTGGAAATCGTACCACCACAGGCCTCGGAAAGAGGGCGACGTGCGGGCGAGCAGATACAGCCTGGCCAGGTAGGATGCAGAGAGCTGTGGCTCGGTGCCACGCTTGTCGGTCTGGTTGGGCCAGCCCATTTCGGTGACGTAGAAAGGAACATCTTTGCCGTTGTTGTTCTCGCGGAGCATGTCCTGCACACGAGCCATCCACTTAGAGCAGGTTTCGGGTGATCGCTCCGGGAACTTGTCGCTGTAGTTGTAGGAATGAATCGAGACGGCGTCGCAGTATTCGAGTGCGCCGAGTTTTACGATTCCTTCGAACCAGCCTTTGTTGACGCCTCCACTGGTGCAGCCTCCGGCGATAACCGTGGCATCGGGATCGGCCGCCTTTATTCGTGGGTAGACAGCCTTGAGCAGGTTGAAATAATCCTTGGGCGAGCCACCTTTGTTGTACTCTCTGGGCAGGCCGATGCCGATGTCCCATTCGTTCCATACCTCGTAGAGACGAATGTCTTTGCCGAAGTGGCGCACCATGAACTCGGCATATCGGCAGAAGCCCTCGATGGCTTCGGGGGAGCGGGGTCTGTCGCCATTGTCGTAGAGGCGGTTTGCGTAGTCCAGGATCATCATGACTTCCAGGCCTTTGGCTGCTGCGGCGCGGACGTACTGTTCTACGTGGTCTGGAATGCTATACTGGCCTTTCACTTGTTCGACACTGGACCAGCTTCCCTCATCGCGAATCGCCGTGATGCCTGCGGCCTCGATCATATAGAGATTCATCTGTAAGTGGCCTTTGCCCTGGCTGAAGTGCGTACAGACGCCGACGGCGAACGGCTTTTCCGCCTTTGCCTCGGCAAAGGCAACCACTGAGACTAACAACAGTAATGATAGGGCGAAGATCGTTCTGCAACGCATGATTCATTCTCCAATCAAGTATTCCGACATATTCAATGGTTCGCTTAGAGACGGACCGGCGTGTTTATGATAACCACGGCCAACATTCGCGGCAAGGTTCTGTCTTTCATCGGGAATAGTGCAGTACAACGATGTGTCAGTCAAGTGATTCGCAGGCGGACTTTTTCAGCGGGGCGGATGTGGCGGATTTCGTTGCCTGCTGTGATGGTTGCGGCTAATTGCATCATTCGCGGCAGGGCGTGATTGAAGAACTGTTTGTAGGATTCGCAGAAGTAGCTGGGATTGTTGGCAGTGCCGTCGGTCAGGCGGGTTCGGTCTTTCATGCACCCGCCGCGGCAGATGTCCAAGTGGCTACATACGATACACTTGCCCGCCAGTTTTTCCTTGTCGCGTGCGAAGGCTCGCTTGATGGGACTGGATGCCAACTCGTACAAAGGCGTTTCGAGGATATTGCCCAGGCGCCATTTGGGCTTGACGAAGAACTCGCAGCAGAATGCATCGCCATTGTGCTCGATCACGACGAAACCGGTGCACTGTTTGCTGTAGGTGCAGATCGTGTGGCTGCCCATGACGTAGTGCGTTACGAGCGAATCGAAGTCGCGGATGTTCATATTCTCAGGGCCGATGTTCCACCAGATATCGAATGCCTTGCAGAGAAAATCGCCATACTGGGCAGGCGTGATAGAGAACTCGGCGGGCTCGTTCGTAGCCGGGTCGAACTCGACGCACGGGATGAACTGGACGTAGGTCAGATCGTTGTCGAGCAGGAATTCGATGAGGATGTCTGCGTGCTCGACGTTTTTGCTGTTCAGCAGGACCAAAGTGCTGAACTGGACATCGTGCTTCTGGCAGTATTTAATGCCACGCATTACGCGATCGAAAGTTCCTTTGCCAGCCATGTCCAGGCGGTATTGGTTCTGGAATTCTTTGGGGCCGTCAATGCTGATGCCGAGCAGGAATTTGTTTTCGTGTAGGAACGAGCACCACTTATCGTCCAGCAGCACGGCGTTGGTCTGCATCGTATTGCTTATCTGTGTGCCCGACTTGCCATATTGCTTTTGTAATGCGACAGCCTTTTCGAAGAAATCGACGCCCATCAGCGTCGGTTCGCCTCCCTGCCACGCGAAACCAGCTACTGGAAAGCCAAGCTGCATGTAGTCTTTTACGAGCTTATCGAGAACTTTATCTCTCATGCGCTGTTTGCCCGTGCCGACGCTTGTGTCCCTGCCTTTGTAAAAGCAGTACGCGCAGTCGATATTAC
>CAZYMD010000017.1:0-38314 GCA_964649005.1 uncultured Pirellulales bacterium | reverse complement strand
CTATAAATTTTAACGTGTAAAATCATTTGACAAAGGTCGTTCCATATCAGGGTGGGGCTCGCCCCACCGTTCCCTATCCCTGTAATCTCAAGCGAAGCTTGTGCCTCAGGTATACCTTTAGAAAGAATAATTCTTGATTTAAATTAAGGGTGGTTTCCACAATCTAAGCCGATTGAACCGACAATAATGTTGCAACAATCCAAATCATTCGTGTAATATTATGCAGATATCACAGACATAGGGTCTAAAGGGCAATATATGGCTATGACACGAGATCAGAAATGGGATGTGCTGGAAAGAGATGATCCGGTTGTTTTAGAAATAGGAAGTCAAATGGGAATAGATACACGCGAGTTCCTGGACGAGTTTCCCTCCATCAGCATTTACTGTTTCGAACCTGATCCGCGGTGCATCACGGAATTTAAAAAGTCAATCTCCGATGACAGGTGCATTCTTATAGAAGCGGCAGTATCAAACAGAGATGGCAAGACTATGCTGAATCTATCCGCAGGCTGGAAAGTGAAAGTGCCACAGATACTCAAGAATCTCGGCTTAAAGAAGCTCTGCACACTGGCCTTGCTTAAGTATCGCAAAATGCGTGGTACTGACAGAAATTCGACGGGCCAATCGTCAATTTGCCGAGTCATATCACACTCAAAAAAATATCCCTGGCTGAGTTTTAACAAGAGTATCGAAGTCACGACGATAAAACTCGATACATGGATTAAAAAGAGCGGTCTTAATGCTGTGGATATAATGTGGGTGGATGTTCAAGGTGCTGAGCGACTTGTGATTGAAGGTGCTGCGAATACTCTCAGAATGGTAAAATATCTGCAAATCGAATATGGCGAGACCTCTGCCTATCCGGATGCCATGACGAGGAAAGAGACGATTGAGCTACTGTCTGGATATGGTTTCGAGGTTGCCCCGGAATATTCTGACACCAGACAGAGAGGTGATCTTCTTTTTGTCAACGCCGGTGCTTCGGATCATAGACATTGACGCTCAGTTATAGGGAATTCCGGGGATAGCACGATTTTGTTACTCCTGTATAAACAGAGGGATAAGAGATACGACAATTATTGGAAATTAAGAAACCAGTCCTTGTCGTATCTCTTATTCCAATAATTTCTTTCCAACCCCCAAATGAAAACTCTCGTCCGCACCTGTAATTCGCCCAAGTAGAATTCCACATAGCCAGTTTTTCATTGACTTTGCCATTCCGTCTTCGTTTAATATATATCTAAATACAATGTACCATTTCAAACTATCAAATCATTAACCTGTTCAATTCAATATTTCAAAATAGTTAAGGGTATCCCTCTGTTGGAATTTCAAAATCATACGAAACCAGCCGAAATTGGTGCAAAACATGCCAAAAAGGCGTAAATACTCCAAAAACTCACTCGTTTGAATAATTTCCAGAGAAATTCATAACTGCCGAAGCAAAAAGAGCTCATTCTTTTACATATCATTCACTGCGTGCCTTGTTGCTCATGTTACAAGGCACATATTGCCTCCCCCATTACACTGAAGCTACCGATCTTCACGGTAAAATAGGCTTTCGCCGCCCTGAAAAAATGCAAAACGAACCCAAACGAACCCAATTCTCATCTCCCCCATATTAACTCTGTCATTCGAACTAAATTATCATTATGGATTTTTCTTTATTTCTCTCGCAATCACCGGTCATAATAAATGTATGGATTTGTATATACCTATGGAAAGGTCAGAATTATGAAAAGAAGAATAATCACACTGATAACGATAACGACAATTTCGATCGCGCTGGTAGCAGGCTGCAAGGGCAAAGACAAGTCAGAAAGCTCCGCCAGCGGCAACAAGCAATCCCAATCCGCCCAGAGCAACACCGAAGCCGTAAAGGCCGCAACTGCCTGCGCCGAAAGCTGGCTGCTCTTGGTCGACCAGGGACAATACGCCCAAAGCTGGGAGCAAACCGCCGGGCTCTTCAAACAGGTTGTTCCAATCGATCAGTGGCAAAACCAGATGAAAGTGTTCCGTAAACCGCTTGGCAACCTCATATCACGCAAACAGAAATCCGCTCAGTACACGACCACCGCCCCGGGCGTACCCGATGGCCAATACGTCATCATCCAGTACGAGACAAACTTCGAAAAGAAAGCGTCCTCCGTTGAAACCATAACCCCCATGCTCGACGAAGATGGCGTCTGGCGAATCTCAGGCTACTTCATCAAGTAGGCATTCTATAGAACGGCCTTGAAATCTGATTCATCGAGGAAAAGGAGCATGACCATGTACCGACACCACAGCCGCAACAAAGTAGCCCGCACGATTGTTTATATTTTAACGATGATACTAATGACACATAGCCCCTTGCTCGCGGCTATCCCAGAATTCGAGTACCACCTTATAGATAAAGCAGGTAACCAAATGGGCCAGACTTCCCTGGTCGATATCGACAAAGACGGTGACCTCGACTGGGTCGTAGGCCAGAGGGGCGCAATGTGGTGGTTCGAATACGCAGGACCCGACAACTGGACACGCCACGATATGGGCTCCGGCGCCAAAACAGACGTCGGAGGCTGTGCCTTCGACATAGACCGTGACGGCTGGATCGATCAGGTCTCAGGCACCGCCTGGTACCGCAACACAGGCAAGCCCCGCACTCAAGCATTCGAGCGCTACGACAACGGCGCCATCAGTTGCCACGATAATGTCGCGGCTGATATCGATGGCGATGGTAAGCTCGACGTAGTCGCGTGCAGTAACGACAAAGCTCACGTTGTCACTGTATGGTACAAAATCCCCGACAACCCGCGCGCCAAGTGGATCGAGCATAAGATAGGCAAAGGCATCCATGGTGGCGTAGATCCTCAGGGCGTAGGCGACCTCGACGGTGATGGTGACAACGATGTAGTCCGAGGCAATGTCTGGTTCGAGAACCTCGATTCCAAGGGCACCAAATGGCAAGAGCACGCCGACCTTATCCCACCAGGAGGCAACCGCCCCGAACGTTATGGCTTAGCCATCAAAACATGGGTGGGTGACCTCGACAAGGATGGCGATCTGGATATCGTAGAAGCCGAAGCCGACACCCCCGATGGCCGCGTCTTTTGGTTCGAGAATAAAAATAAAGCCAAAACCTGGCAGTGCAGACTCATCTCTTTGGATCACACCAACCAGGACTTCCACTCGCTGGCCGTAGCGGATTTCGACAATGATAGCGACCTCGACGTCTTCTCAGGAGGCGGTCCCCTCAGCAAGAGTACCCATGAATGGTACATTTGGGAAAATACCGACGCCAAAGCCCAATCATGGACCTGTCACAAAATCCTAACAAACAAACGCTGCCACGAAGCCAAAGCCGCCGACGTGGATGGTGACGGTGACATCGACATCTGCTCCAAACCCTGGAGTGGAAACGAACACATCTACCTCCGCAACATGCTAAAGGAGAATGCTCAATAAGCCATATGTTTTTCTTTTCGCAGATGCATCGGTGCAAGCTGTGCGATACTCAAGACACAACCGCTACTTCCTGAACTCGATCCAGCAGCCGTAATTAATCCCGGCGGCCTTACCCGTTTCTGGGATGAAGATTTCATAATCCTCGATACCCAATTCCTTCATAATCCCGCGAAGCTCCTCCGCTTTCTGCTTGGGATCGTACTTCATTTTATGCCCCGCTCGCACTTTTTTAGCCGCCTCTACCGGAAAATCCCTCGCAAATCCCCTGCCTATAAACGCAACCCCGCCAGGCTTGAGCACTCTTCGTATCTCACCGAACGCTTTTACCTTGTCTTTCCAGAAATGATACGAGCCGCGAGAGACAATAATGTCTGCGTAGTCATCCTTGAAAGGCAAATCCTGCGAATCGGCTCGAATCGCACTCACTCGCCCGCCAAATCCACCATCTTCAGCCATCTCAAGAAAATAAGGAAAATAATCAGGATTAATATCCGCATTGATCCAATGCATCTTCGTCCTTTTACACAGCTCGACGATCAGCGTCCCAGGCCCGCTACCAAGATCGATCCCGATCCCATCCTTATCAGCAAGATCATAATCCCGCACGATCTGCTCCGCCAGAGGCGCATAAACAGGCCCTAATCGCCCCCCGCTCGCCCCGATCATCCCTTCGGCCGCCTTAGCACGCCTCGAAACAGGCTCAAAAGCCGGACCCGAACACCCCTGTACGAACAACCAGCCAACAGATGCAAGTGCCAAACATACCCTTATCTTCATAGTCCGTTCCTAAAAATGAGAATACGAGGTATTATACAAGTTCTCTAAGGATTTCGCGAACTCTTGTTATGCTGGCCCAATTATAGACGATTCAATCAGCCACAAAGCCGTTGCACACGCTTATTGACGAAACATCACGATTCGGCTATCCTACGCAGCATTAAGAACACGACCCACTCGTTCCCGATAATGTGAAGCAACCATGAATAAACACAGAATCATAATTGGCGACGCCAGAAACATGAGCGAACTGAACGATCAGTCCGTCCATCTAATCGTCACATCCCCGCCATACTGGCAGTTGAAGGACTACGGCTCCGAAAAACAAATTGGCTACAACGATACATACCAGGATTATATCAACAACCTGAATCTTGTCTGGAATGAATGCCACCGTGTACTCCATAATGGCTGCCGACTTTGTATCAACATCGGCGACCAGTTTGCCCGTTCGGTCTATTACGGCAGATACAAAATCATCCCCATCCGCACGGAGATCATCAAATTTTGTGAAACCATCGGCTTCGACTACATGGGCGCGATAATCTGGCAGAAGGTCACCACCTGTAACACAACCGGCGGGGCCACGATCATGGGTTCGTTTCCCTACCCCCGCAACGGAATCATCAAGCTCGATTACGAGTTTATCCTACTGTTCAAGAAACTTGGTGACCAGCCCAAGGTATCGAAGAGCACTAAAGAAAATTCAAAGCTCTCGACCGAAGAGTGGAATCAATACTTCTACGGCCACTGGAACTTCTCAGGCGAAAAACAAAACAAGCACATCGCCCCATTCCCGGAAGAACTACCACACAGACTCATTAAAATGTTCACCTTTGTGGGCGATACCGTCCTCGACCCGTTCTTGGGAAGTGGAACGACCTCCGTGGCCGCTTTGAGGCTTTCTCGAAGCTCTGTCGGTTACGAAATCAACGAAAAATACGCCAAAGCCGCCAAAGAACGCATCAATAAAACCATGGGCCTGTTCCACGCGAATGACAGTCTGGACATCAACACACAAGATTCAGTCGAAATCGACTTCCCCCAGGGAATCCAAAAACTGCCTTATGTGTTTAACGACCCAGTGCCTTTCGAACGAAAAACAAACCCAAAGCATCTAAGATTCGGTTCACGAATAGACGGAACAGAAGCACAAGACAAGACATACACTGTAAAAGGAGTGCTGTCCCCATGCAAGGTTGTTTTGGATTCAGGGGCAACGATACGCTTGATCGGAATCAAGCCCAACGGCAAAAGAATCCAAGCTATCAGTTTCCTCGAAAGAATGACCAAAGGCCGGAAGGTAGAGTTGAGATTCGATGACGTCAAACACGACGAACACAATAACCTGCAGTGCTATATCTATTTGAAGAACAAAACATTCATAAACGCTCAGCTAATCAAAAAAGGCCTGGTAGAGGTCGATACATCGCACGACTACAGAATGAAGAGCAGGTTCCTTTCCCTGATTTCCAAGTGAACACAGAGCATATGAAGGTAAAAATAAACAACCAAGAGATCAGAACATACCTCGACATAGAGACTCCTGAGTTCCCCAAGTATACTAGCCAGATTATGAATCTCGCCAGTCAGAATGCCCAAGGAACCAGACCCAAAGTCGTTGGCCAAATGAGTGAATTGATAAAACACTGCACAGGAAAATCGCTCCCGGAGTGGGAACAGTGGTATTTGAATGAGAAACCTGAGGCCATACAAAATGCAACCGAGAAGGTTCTCGGTATGGTTCAGAATCTTGGACAGGCAATGACCAAGATTGATGAGCAACTGGTCGCGAAATGGGTAAGGGATTTGGTTATTGTTAAGACATTTGTTGGTTTGCGGTTCCAGGAAGCCATACTAAAAAAAGCCGCAGTAGCAAAGGGCTTAGACTATCGCCTCGCAAACGCTATCGAGGAATCGAAGGGAATTGATGGCTACATTGGTGTGGTCCCAGTCTCCATAAAGCCCGAAACATATCGCGCCAAAGCTGCTCTGCCCGAAGACATCTCAGTACAGATCATTTACTATGAGAAGGTCAAGGATGGAATTCAAGTTGACTACGGAGAATTATTAGAATAAGATATGTATCGTTCCCGTGACAATACCTGCTAACCTCAGTGTCGCGGACATTCAATCCTGACTCATAAGTTCGCTACGACTTTGAAAGATAGTGAAATGCTTAAAAGAACACACAATTGCGCACAACTGAGGCTGACCGATGCTGGCACAAATGTGGTGCTGGCGGGATGGGTGCATTCCTATCGCGATCATGGCAACCTCGTTTTCATCGATCTGCGGGACCGAGAGGGTCTCACGCAGCTTGTTTTCAATCCCGAAACCCACCCCGAAGCACATGAACTGGCCAGGACTCTGCGGTGCGAATGGGTGGTCGCCGCCAAAGGCAACGTCCAGCCCAGAAGCGAAGGTATGGCTAATCCCAAGCTGGCGACAGGCGAAATTGAGGTGGCCGTCCAGCAGCTCGAAATTCTAAACGTATCGAAAACGCCGCCCTTCGAGTTCGACAACGCCGAGAAGACAAACGAGGAAACACGCCTTACCAATCGATATATAGACCTGCGCAGACCCACGATGCAGAAAAAGCTCCGCACACGCCACAAGGTAACGACTCTCGTGCGCGAGTACTTCGATAAGCTTGGCTTCTGGGAAATCGAAACGCCCATGCTGGCCAAGAGCACTCCCGAAGGCGCCAGAGACTTCCTCGTTCCCAGCAGACTCTGTCCGGGCTCGTTCTACGCACTGCCTCAATCGCCACAGCTTTTCAAGCAGATCCTCATGATTAGCAGCGTCGATAAATACTTCCAGATCGTCCGCTGCTTCCGCGACGAAGACCCGCGAGCCGACAGACAGGCCGAGTTCACACAGATCGACGTCGAAATGAGCTTTGTCGACAGCGACGACGTCATCACCGTTCATGAGAACATGGTCGCCCGCATCTGGAAGGAAATCCTCGGCATTGAAGTGCCTACACCGATGCGCCGCATGACGTACAAACAGGCCGTAGACGAGTACGGCATCGACAGGCCGGACTTGCGATTCGACATGAAGCTCAAGGACATCTGCGACCTGGCAAAGCAGAGCACCTTCAAGGTCTTCACAGCCACTATAGAAAGAGGCGGAATCATCAAGGGCATCTGTGCCCCAGGCGGAGAAAAATACTCCAGGAGCGACATAGAAAAAACACTCACCGGCTTCGTGGCCGACTATGGCGCAAAAGGGCTGGCGTGGACCAAAGTCAAAGTCGAGAACGGCGTCATTTCATTGCAGGGCGGCAGTGCAAAGTTCTTCAGCCCCGACCTGCAACAGCAGCTCATCGAGCGTTTTGATGCCAAAGATGGAGATATGCTGCTGTTCGTCGCAGACACCGAAGCAGCCGTAAACAAAGCTCTCGCTCCGCTACGATGCAAACTGGGCCGAGATCTGAAACTCTATGATCCCAAAAGCTTCGCCTTCGTCTGGGTAGTTGACTTCCCACTGTTCGAATGGAACGAGGGAGAGAAGCGCTACGACTCTCTGCACCATCCGTTTACCAGCCCGGTGGAGGAGGATCTGCCCAAACTCGATTCGGACCCGGGCAACATCCGATCCCACGCATACGACATCGTCGTCAACGGCTCCGAGATCGGCGGAGGAAGTATCCGTATTCACCAACCCGCCATCCAGCAGAAGGTCTTCGATCTGCTGAACATCACCAGGAAGCAGGCTCAGGATCGTTTTGGCTTCTTCCTCAAAGCACTCGAATACGGCGCCCCGCCCCACGGTGGAATCGCCTTCGGACTGGACCGGCTTGCAATGCTGCTGACCGGAACCGAGAACATCCGTGACGTCATCGCCTTCCCCAAAACACAGCGGGGTCAATGCCTGATGACAGACGCCCCGAGCGAAGTCGATAAGAAACAGCTCGACGAGCTGAATCTTCGGGTGCAGAAGCACTCGCACACAGACGCTCAGACGACTGACGACTGAAATACCGGGCGGGCAATCAAGCCGCAAACGCGAAAACATCTGAGAGTAAGTCCTGAGCGTTGCCAGGCCTTAGCAAGTCGTACCATTACATATCTAACGAAATCATTCGACGGGTAAAGGCAATTCCTGGCAGTGGCGGTCCCGTTTTATGCACCTGCGACAGCGGCCATAATGCGGGCCGGCGCTTCTGCAAGTGAATGAGACCGATGTTCATCAGGCTCTTGCTGAGACGGGCCGGCCTTGACCTGAGACTCCAGAGACCTTATAAAGCTTGTTGTGCAACCTGACACGAAGTATTAAAAGGAGACAAACCATGTTGGCGATTGCCCTGGAGACGGAGAAACTGCTCTGGCTGTTTGGAATTGCAGCAGCAACAGGTCTGTTAGGCCATTATGCTGTCTATCCTCTGCTGCTGAAGGCGACAAAACATACCAAATCGAACGCAGACAATGTCTTCATCCGACGGTGCTATCGTCCCTTGCAATGGACTGTCCTGATCGTCGTTGTGCGGATTGTCCTTAAGCTGCCATACATCGCTGATTCATTTAAAAAAACCATGCCCGATGGATCTTCAACAAACAGTACTCTTGAGTTTCTACAGCAGATCATGGGCCTTTTGCTTATCGGCGCGGTCTCGTGGCTGCTAATCAAAGCAATGTACGCTTTTGAGGATATAGTGCTGGTGCGTTTTGACATAGGCGTCAAAGACAACCTAAAGGCGCGAAAAGTCCATACGCAGCTTAAGGTAATCAAACGGATCGCAATCGTAGTCATTGGAATCATAGCCTTCGGCACAATGCTTATGACCTTCGACCGCGTAAGGCAGTTGGGCACAACCATCCTCGCTTCGGCGGGCGTACTCGGTATCGTTGTCGGCATGGCCGCCCAACGGACAATCGCCACGTTCATCGCAGGGCTCCAAATCGCCATCACTCAACCAATTCGAGTCGACGACGTTGTGATTGTCGAGAACGAATGGGGCAGGATCGAAGAGATAACTCTCACCTATGTCGTAGTCAGAATCTGGGACCTTAGACGTCTTATCGTGCCGATAACCTATTTCATTGAAAAACCATTCCAGAACTGGACGCGCGTCACCGCGGACATACTGGGAACGGTATTTGTCTACGTGGATCACACGGTTCCAGTTGACAGCGTTCGCCGGGAACTGCACAATATCCTGAAAAATTCCGAACACTGGGATTCAAAGGTCTGTGTCCTGCAGGTAACCAACACATCGGAACGCACGGTCGAGCTCAGAGCGCTAATGAGCGCCGAGGACGCATCGACCGCCTGGACTCTTCGATGTGAAGTGCGTGAGAAACTCATCGTGTTTCTCAAACAACAGTATCCTCAGGCGTTTCCAAGGATCAGGGCCGAACTTTTCCAGACTGACGCCACTACCCTGTAGCCGATCCGTCGGCCTCCGGAGTATATCGTGAGAAAAATCTTAACAAAGATAACCGAGATGCTGAGTATCTGGCAGAAGATCCTGGAGTTTTTCAGGCTCTGGCCCCTGTCCCTGGCAGAGAAATGCAGATTGGCGTTCGGAAGCGCCGTAGTCGGGATATTGGCTTTGGCGCTCTTGTTGCCATACATTTGGATGGGCCAGCTCGTTAAGAAGGGCCTGCTCGACGCCAATAACGCCAAGGCCAAAACGCTTCTCCTGCGTATGCACTTCCAGCCCAAGGAACCAAGCCAGGGCGAGCTCTCTGCTCTGGACGATACAGGTGCCGTGATGGATCCGAACAATCCTGAAATTCGCTGGTTCAGGTTCACCAAAGACGAAATAGAGCAGTTCCCTGAACTGACCGAGCAGCAGATAGCCATGATTAAGGCCTTGAAAACCGACGAAGCAAGAGATGAGAATATCAAGCTGACCAGGGAAAATAGAACCCTTCAGAGCAGTTACGTTCGGATTTTCAGGGCGAACGAAAATTGCATAAGCTGCCACAATCCCCAGTTTGCAGGGGCCTTCTCTCTAAACGAACCGATAGGCGCCGTGGTGATTCAGTCCCGTGGTGTCGGAGGCGACATAAGTAAAACAATGCTGCTAAATCGGGTCTGGATCGTGGCCGCCGGATTGATCGGAGGCGCCGGCGCGATCGTGGCGTTCTACTGGATTACACAGAGAGTAATATTTCGGCCCGTCAGGCAGCTTCGAGCACTGGCAAACAACGTCGCTGAAGGCAACCTCGATATCAGAAGCTCCATAGCAACACGCGATGAGTACGAAAAACTCTCCGACGCTTTCAATCACATGCTCGACGGCCTCCAGGCCGCCCAGGAAAAGCTCCGGGCAGCCAACAAACAGCTCGACGCCAAGATCGTCGAACTCTCCGAGAGAAATATCGAGCTTTTCAAAGCCAACAAGGTAAAGAGCGAGTTCCTCGCCAATATGTCTCACGAATTCAGAACGCCCTTGAACGCCATAATGGGATTCGCCCAGGTTTTGCGTGACAAGCCAAAGCAGCTTGAAACCGATAAGGGCAAAAGATATATCGAGAATATTATTGCAAGCGGCAACAACCTCCTGAACATGATTAACGACCTGCTGGATCTGGCTAAAACACAGGCGGGCAGGATGGAACTGCATATAGAGCAGGCCTCCGTCGAACAGTTGTGCGAGTCCCTTGCGTCATCCTGCTCCCTGATGGCGAAACAAAAGAAAATCAAGGTCAAGACAAGGATCGACTCATCAATACCCCTGATAACGACAGATGTTGGCAAAATCCGACAGATACTCTACAACTTCCTCAGCAATTCAATAAAATTCACGCCCGAAAAAGGCACGATCACGATTGAAGCAAGAATGCTCGACGATAAAACACTCCGATTATCAGTAACAGATACCGGCTGCGGCATAGCCAAGATCGACCAGCAGAAGATATTCGAAAAATTCCGCCAGGCCGACGGATCGATCACCCGCCAGAGCCCTGGCACCGGACTTGGACTGGCGATTAGCAGGGAGCTAACCGCAATGCTGGCAGGCAGCATCGGCCTGGAAAGTGAAGCTGACGAAGGGGCAACGTTCTGGCTCGACATCCCTGTCACGTTGAACAAACAGCAGGAAAACACCCCCACAAACCGACCTGCATAAGCTCATGGTTGCCACCATCGCCCATTTCAAATACACTGTCAACTGATTCGTCAATTCTGTTAAAAGGATAGTGCTATGCGTATAATATTTTCATTCCTGTTGGTGCTCCAGCTTGCCGGCTCTCTAAATGCCGCGACACCTGAGCAAACCCACCCATTCTCGATCCATGACATGCTAACCATGGATCGCATATCAGATCCGCAAGTCTCGCCGGATGGCAAGCAGATCGTCTTTGTCCTTCGAAAAACAGACCTCCAGGCCGACAAAGGCAGAACCGATCTCTGGCTCGTGGACACCGACGGTAAAAACCTAAAGCAACTTACAACCGATCCTGCAAGCGACTTCGATCCTCGCTGGGCTGGTGACAGTAAAACAATTCTATTCATTTCAACACGTTCGGATTCGGCACAGCTCTGGCGCATACAAACAGATGGCGGCGAAGCCCGACAGCTTACCAAGCTGCCTTTGGATATAGGCAATCTGATCGTATCTTCCAAAGGTGAATATGCTGCCTTCACAATGGAAGTCTTTCCTGGCCTTACTCCCACCCAGACCAAAGAAAAGCTCGACGAAATCGAATCAGCCAAAGCAACAGGCCGAATCTACGACCGCATATTCGTCCGCCATTGGGACACATGGAAAGATGGACGCCGCTCGCACCTGTTCGCTATGCCTGTTTCAAGAGGCAGCCCCGTAGACGTCATGAAAGACATGGACGCTGACACCCCCTCGAAACCGTTCGGCGGACCTGAAGAATTCACATTTACCCCTGATGGCAAAGCAATCATCTTCTCGGCCCGTGATGTAGGCCCAGAGGAAGCGTGGTCAACGGATTTTGATTTGTACCTCGCCCCTGTCGATGGGACCACTCCCCCAAAATGCCTCACAGAAGACAACCAGGCATGGGACACATCCCCCCAATTCTCTCCAGATGGCAAAACGCTCGCATACCTGGCGATGGCCCGCCCAGGCTACGAATCCGATCGATTCCGAATCGTCCTGCAGGATTGGCCCACAGGCGACAAACGCACGTTGACCGAACACTGGGATAGAAGCCCATCGGCTTTCTGCTTTGCAGCCAACGGGGCAACGATCTATGCGACAGCAGACAATACGGGCGAGCAGTCGCTTTTTGCAATCGAAACAAAGACAGGCAAAACCCGAACCATCGTCAAGCAAGGCAACATCGGTTCCCCAGCAGTCGCAGGCAAGACGATTATTTACGCCATGAACAACCTCAAATCACCCACCGAACTCTACGCGGTCAATCCCGATGGCGCCGATGTCCGTAAAATCACAGATATAAACGCCGAGAACGTTGCGGCCGCTCGCATGGGTGATTATGAACAATTCAGCTTCGCTGGCTGGAACGATGAAACGGTCTATTGCTACATCGTCAAGCCCATCGATTTCAATCCGAACAAGAAATACCCTGTCGCGTTCCTGATTCACGGCGGCCCGCAAGGCTCCTTTGGCAACATGTTCCACTACCGCTGGAATCCGCAGGCCTACGCCGGGGCGGGCTATGCAGCCGTGATGGTCGATTTTCATGGTTCGACCGGATATGGCCAGGCTTTTACCGACTCAATCCGTGGCGACTGGGGAGGCAAACCGCTGGAAGACCTCAAGAAAGGGCTGGCCGCCGCCCTGGAACGCTATTCGTGGATGGACAGCGATAGGGTAGCCGCGCTCGGTGGCTCTTTCGGCGGGTACATGACCAACTGGATCGCAGGAAACTGGCCCGACCGCTTCCGATGCATGGTCAACCACGACGGTAATCTCTGCGAACGCATGGCCTATTTTGATACCGATGAACTATGGTTCCCTGAGTGGGATCATCTCGGCGCGCCCTGGGATAATCCGCAGGGCTATGAAAAGCAGAATCCGATCAACTACGTTAAAAACTGGCAAACTCCCATGCTCGTCATCCATGGCCAGCAGGATTATCGAGTGGTCGACACACAAGGACTGGCCACCTTCAACGCCCTACAGCGCCGAGGCATCCCAAGCAAGCTGCTATATTTCCCAGACGAGAACCACTGGGTCCTGAAACCCAACAACTCTATCCTGTGGCACGAAACTGTCCTCGCCTGGCTCGACCAATGGACGAAACAATAGAGTGAAAAACGCTCCACCTTGCATTTCTACGCGAAAAAGGTATTGTGATGCGCTGTGACGCAGTGCAGAAAGAGGGAGAAACCCCTATCCTGGCATGGGTATAGAAAAGGAAAGTAAGGATGAGCCTGTTTTTGGATATTTTCACCAAGGTATTCTTCATTTTATCGCCGTTCTTTTCGGTGTCGATGTTCCTGCTTCTATCCGGTGATATGGACAGACAGGCACGCAGTCATTGCGCCATTCGCACCAGCATCGCAATAACTGTGATTTGCTTCGCTGTGTATTTTTTCGGCAACCTGGTTTTTAAGGTTCTCGGCATAACCGTCCCGGCGTTCCAGGTCGGAGCAGGAACACTTTTATTCCTCACCTCGATTCACATGGTAACAGGCAAACGTTCGGAAATGGCGTTGAACAAGGATGAGGACTTTTCCGTCGTGCCACTGGCGATTCCCATGATTGTCGGGCCCGGGACAATCGGCACACTCCTGGTTCTCGGCATGGAGATTAGCTCTACGCAGGAGAAAATCGTAGCCGCTTCTGCAATTCTTCTCGCAGTGGCCATGATTTCGCTATTTCTCTTTCTGGCCGTACCTATCGGGCGGCTGTTAGGACAAAAGGGCCTGCAAATGATGATGAAACTGACCGGCTTGATTCTGACGGCGATTGCGACACAGATTATCTTCACAGGAGTCAGGACATTCCTGAACATCAGCACTCCCTGAGCGAAACGTATGAGGATGCATAAGTACAAGTGATCGAATAAAGATTGATTATTGATGACAGATGATTTATCATTTCAGCAGAAGGCGCAAATCATCTGTTTCTAACCAACGCAGCAGGATATTTCGATGAACAAAAAATTTGTCAGGGCGATTTTCCCAGGGTCTTTTGACCCGATTACCAAAGGGCATTTGGATGTTATCGAGCGAGGCAGAAAACTCTTCGATGAATTGATCGTTGCAGTGGGTAAAAGTCCTATCAAGGATCCCTTGTTCACACCGGAAGAACGGGTTGAAATGATAGCCGAACTGATAGCCGATATGCCCAATGTGTCGGTCGAGTGTTTTGATTGTCTCACCGTTGAATATGCGGCAAAGAAGAAGGCTGATGTCATCCTAAGGGGTCTACGAAGCCTGACCGATGTACACTACGAGTTCGAGCTTGCCATGACCAACCGCGCGGTGGCCGGCATCGAAACCATCTTCATCATGACCAGCGAGCAATATGGCTTTACAAGCTCCACACTAACCCGCCAGGTCGCGGCGCTTGGCGGCGATGTCTCAAATCTCATTCCGAAGAGCGTGTATGAACGCCTGCGAACGCGGCTGCAATCAAAGCCCGAACAAACGTGATAAGAGCCTTTGAAACAACCACTTTGGTGCAATACGGAGCCCGCTGTTGTTCAGTATTAGTGTTGAAACAAAGTTTGAAGCATCCCACCGGCTAAGATTGCCGGATGGCTCAGAGGAAAAGATGCATCATCACAGTTGGCTCGTTACTGTCGACCTCGGCAGAGAGCATCTCGACAGGATGGGCCTCGTGATGGACTTTCATAAGCTTAAAAAACTGGTCAATACCCTGCTGGAGGAACTGGACAATTCGCTGTTGAACGACCATAGGCATTTCCGCACCAACAATCCGTCAGCCGAGAATGTAGCCAGATATATATTCGAGCAGCTTGAACCAAAGCTGCCCGCGCACGTTATTCTCAAGAATGTGTCGGTCGTCGAAGAACCGGGTTGCACCGCAAGATTCGCCAGATAACCCAATTGAAATTGCAGTATGTTCCGCGATTTGACCTTATCTACTCCTGTCGCGATCACATCCGCGGTAGAGGCCGTAAACAAGATTCCCATAAATTTCACCTGCAAAAAATGACAGACAGGCAAAACACTGGTATAATATTTGAGATAACAATGTGCCGGCTTGTTTTCCTCCACTGTGGATGCAAACACAAGGTCGGAACGAATCCAATATTGGGTGAAGCATGCAATGTCAAATCTGCAACGAGAATGAAGCGACGATTCATCTGACGGAAATAAGCAACGGCACACGTAGTGAGATGCACATTTGCGAAAGATGTGCTACCGAACAGGGCATTGCTGTAAAGAGCCAGATACCTATCAACGAGTTGCTCAGCAGCCTGCTTGCTGTCCAGCCAAGTGATGACGAGTTGGCCGACCCGGACGCACAGGGCCTCGCCTGCCCGAACTGCGGTTTCACGATTGAGCAGTTTCGCAAGGAAGGAACGCTTGGATGCCCAAATGACTATGAGGTACTCGATAAAGCTCTTCTACCGCTTATCGAGAAGGCTCAGAACGGAAAGACTACACACTGCGGCAAAATACCATCTAAAGCTCCGCAGAACACAAAAGAACAGATGGAGATACTGAGTCTGCGTCGCCAGCTCGAACAGGCCGTTCGGAACGAAGATTATGAGTTGGCTGCAAGACTCCGCGACAAAATAAACGAATGCGAGGAGCAGACACAATAATATAACACTGCCTGCCAAGTGAAACAATGAAACTGACTGATATAAGCAATGATATTAATGAGTGGTTCGATGGCTCTGGCCCTCTTTCGGACATAGTTGTCTCATCCAGAATACGCCTCGCCAGAAATTTGGCGAACCACAAATTCCTCTGCAGGTGCACCAACGACGAGAAAGCTGAAATACTGGCTAAGCTTAAGGAAGTGCTCATGTCTCTCGATCTTGGCGACAAGGTGTTCTATATAAGCGTTGATGATGCGCCGGCCTTGAGCAAGAACTTCCTTGTGGAACGACACCTGATCAGCCGACACCATGCCCTCGCCAAAGGCCCTCGAGGGGTAGTTCTGGCCAAGCACGAATTCTTTACCGCAATGATCAACGAAGAAGATCACTTGCGGCTTCAGGTTTTTAAGCCGGGTTGCCAATTGGCACAATGCTCCCGGCAGATCAACGATATCGATGATATGATCGAGCGGAAAATATCCTACGCCTTTAGCCCGCGCTATGGCTATCTCACCGCCTGCCCGACCAACCTGGGCACAGGTGTGAGGGTCTCGGTAATGCTGCATCTACCCGCGCTGAAAATGACCGGCCAGATCGAAAAATTCTTTGCCGCAGCCAAAGACATGAACCTGGCCGTGAGGGGTCTCTTTGGAGAGGGAACCGAAGCCGCCAGTGACCTCTATCAACTTTCCAATCAGGTCACGCTTGGGACCTCGGAAGAGCAAATCGTTTCACTATTCGAAAGCAGCATAATACCGGAAATACTCGATTACGAAAATGCAGCGCGAGCCCAGTTGCTGTCCAAGCAGACCGATATTCTCGACGACAAGATATCACGGGCCCTGGCGCTGCTGCAGAACGCTCATTTGATAAGCTCGCACGAAGCCCTTTTCCTCTTAAGCCACCTGCGGCTGGGCATAAATATGTACAAGCATATGGGTGCTTCCACCCCCGCCATCGATAGACTCTGCGACCTTTGCGGCGCTACGGGTAAATCCGATGATTGCGCCAATCTGTCCATTATGAAGATCAACCGGCTCTTCATGCTGACCCTGCCTGCACACTTGCAGTTGAACCACGGAGAGGTTCTCGATCCATCTCACAGAGATGCCCTCCGCGCCAGGATTATCCGCTCGGCCCTGGGCAGCAATCTGCAACAATAGCATGGGCGATATTGGCCAGGGGGACTGATATCGCCTGGAATAACTGCCAAAATGGCACTATCAACGCAAATCGCTCATTGAGTCAATGGCTGCTGTATAAAGTCTAACCTTCCCATTCACAAAGGTTTAGCCAGAGTACGACCCAAGAAACAACCGTTTGGCACGTCTTTTGCTCATTGGATTCTGGACAAGTTATGGCCCGATGTCCCAAAGGAGCCCTCCGGCGGGTGTCAAAGGAAGGCGACTAAAGCCTGTGGGATTGAATGCCAGACACTCTTGAGTAGTAATAAATACCGATTGTAGCGAAAGGGACACGATCATGGCTAAGATTATCGGAATAGACTTGGGAACAACAAACTCTGTGGTTGCCGTGATGGAAGGCTCATCGCCGAAAGTCCTGGTCAACTCATCAGGCTCTCGGCTCACACCCTCCGTCGTAGGCTTCACAGACAAAGGCGAAAGGCTCGTAGGACAGATTGCTCGCCATCAACAGGTAACGAATCCGGAGAACACGGTATTCTCCATTAAGCGATTCATGGGTCGTCGCCATAATGAGGTCTCTTCGGAAGAGAAAACGGTCCCCTATAAAATTACCGGCGCTTCAGATGAGCTGGTCAAGGTAAACGTTCGCGGCAAGGAATATACACCCCCTGAGGTTTCTGCAATGATTCTCCAGGACCTCAAGAAAACCGCCGAGGACTACCTTGGCGAATCGGTCACCAAAGCCGTTATCACGGTTCCTGCATATTTCAATGATGCCCAGCGTCAGGCCACTAAAGACGCCGGTAAAATAGCCGGGCTTGAAGTCGAAAGAATTATCAACGAACCTACAGCAGCCGCTCTTGCCTATGGGCTGGAAAAGAAGAAAAACGAAAAAGTCGCTGTCTTCGACTTTGGCGGTGGAACGTTCGATATCTCAATTCTCGATATCGGCGACAACGTTTTCGAAGTGCTCAGCACCAACGGCGACACACACCTCGGCGGCGACGACCTCGACGCTGTGCTCATAAACTATCTCGCCGACGAGTTCAAAAAGACCGAAGGCATCGATCTGCGTCAGGACCCAATGGCCCACCAGCGTCTCAAGGAAGCCGCCGAAAAGGCCAAGTGCGAGCTCAGCTCGCAGCTTGAGTCCACGGTAAATCTGCCGTTCATTACGGCTGACGCCTCCGGACCAAAGCATTTACAGATCACAATAACACGCAGCAAATTCGAGGCATTAATAGAACCGATACTCGAAAGACTAAAAAATCCCTGTCGCAAGGCGATTGAAGACGGAAAGATAAAATCCAGCGAAATCGCGGAAGTCCTTTTGGTCGGCGGTTCCACACGAATTCCGAAGGTGCAGCAGATCGCCAAGGAAATCTTCGGTAAAGAACCGAACAAGAGCCTAAACCCCGATGAGGTCGTAGCGCTTGGCGCCGCCGTTCAAGGCGCCGTCCTGGCCGGTGACGCCGGCGTTAAGGACATCCTGCTGCTCGACGTTACTCCGCTCTCGCTCGGTGTTGAGACACTCGGCGGAGTCATGACCAAACTGATCGAACATAACACAACAATACCGACCAGCAAGAAGGAGATATTCTCAACCGCCGCCGACAGTCAGACAACCGTCGATATCCACGTGCTGCAGGGCGAGCGCGAATTCGCCAGAGACAACCGAACGCTGGGCAGGTTCCAGCTTGCGGACCTGCCGCCCGCCCCGCGAGGCATGCCTCAAATAGAGGTCGCCTTCGACATAGACGCCAACGGCATACTCAACGTCTCGGCAAAAGACCTCGGCACAGGCAAACAGCAATCTATCGAAATCAAATCCAGCTCCGGACTCAGCGAGCAGGAAATCGACAAGATGACTAAAGACGCCGAGAGTCACGCTGAAGAAGATAAAAAGAAACGGCAGGTCGTAGACCTAAAGAACCAGGCCGACCAGCTCGTCTACTCGACCGAAAAAACACTGAAAGAGCATGGCGAGAAGGTCTCCGGTGACACTCGTAGCAAAATAGAAGGCGCCGTCAACAATCTCAAGGAAGCAACAAAAGGCGACGATCCCGACGCGATCACCAAAGCAATCGACAACCTGAGCACAACCAGCCAGGAACTGGGCAAGGTGCTATACGAAGAGGCCGCCAAGAAGCAGGCCGAAACCGCAGGTCAGGCGGGCCCGGCGACTCAGGCTCCCCCTCCGGAAGGCGAGGTCAAGAGAAAGGATAGTGACGACGTTATCGACGCCGAATTCGAGGCAAAGGACAGCTAAACACAGCCGCAAGTCACAAATAGCGGCTCGTGATAACCATACAGGCTCTGTTGTCATAATCGCAGAGCAAGACAGACCGGATCACCGGCCTCAGGTTTCGAGCCAAGGCAACAGCAAACCCGAAACAAAGGCCGGGTCCGGTCTTCGTCGTTCGGCCTTGCAATACTCTTACACTGCCTATTTACTTGGGAACAGGCAGACAACGTCCTCAATATCACAAAAAAGACCGCCGGATAAAATGCCACGTGCCCTCTGTGCATCCGATATCTGACGCACGAATCCTTCACTTCCCCACGCAAAACCGCCCGAAGATTTCGCCGAGTATCTGCTCGTCGAGGCTGCCTGCCACTGGCCTGTCAATCTCAGCCAGGTCCTCATAAACTCCACGCAGCATCATCACCGCTACTTCGTCATTGCCTGCCTGCAATTGCTCTACCGCCTGGGCGGCGTTCTCAATCGCCAGGCTCACCGCATGCCTATGCCGCGCAGTCAAACCGACAGTCGCAAACCCATCCTCGGGATGCATTGCTCGCCGCCCGCCAGACTCGAAACCTTCCAGCAGACCTGTCAGTCTCCCATCGATAATCCCACGCAAAGGCTCAATACCCAAGCCGCTCTGAGAGGATGTGGCGAGAAAATCCGTCCCAAACAATCCGTTAATCGCCTTAAGCCGCTCGTCCAGAGCCTGCCCCGTCAGCAGATCGGCCTTCGTCGCCACAGGCACGATTCTGCCTAAGCCAAGCCCCCGAACAATAGACCATAGCTCAAAATCCTCGCCCCAGAGATCGGCCTGACCGCTGCCGTCAGGCTCCGCTCTTGCCACATCCACACAGAACAATACCAGCGAGCTGTTCCGAAGCGCCTCCATCGCGGCCCCCTGCGCCAGCTCATCGAGAATATCACCCAACTCAGACACTAGCCCCGCACAATCGAACATAACGCAGTCGCAATGTTCGAGCGACACGACTCCAGTCAGAACATCGCGCGTCGTCATGCGCGTCGCAGAAACAATACTTCTCTGCCGTCCGAGCAACTTGTTAATCAGACTGCTCTTGCCCGCATTCGGAGCACCCGCAATCCCCACCGAAGGCATTTCTACAACCGATTCGTAGTTAATACTGCCTGCGAGAAGTTGCCCGAGTTCATCCCGAATCATCCGAACTCTCTTCGCCGCCTCCGCCCGCGATATAAACTCGATATCCTCCTCGCTGAAATCCAGCCCCGCCTCAATCAGAGCAATTAAATCCACCAATTGCGAACGAATCATCCCCGTAGCCTGCGAGAGCCTGCCGCTGAGCAGCCTCTGAGCAGCCAAGAGTTGATATGTATTCGAGCCGACGATAACCTCGTTGACAGCCTCCGCCTGCGACAGGTCGATCTTGCCGTTCATATACGCTCGTGCTGTGAATTCTCCCGCCTCGGCCGCCCGCAGGCCCATACCCAAAAGCTTATCCATCAGAACCTGCAAGACCGCCCGATTTGTGAGCATATGCACCTCTGCGATGTCCTGGCCCGTATAGGAGTGAGGCGCGAAAAACACGTACAGATATGCATCGACGTGCAACTGTTCGTCAACACAAACACTCCCGGCCAAAACCTTCGCACGCTTGCCCCAGACAGATACCTCGTCAGGCTCAGCAGTGCTTCTCCCATCAACATCAGATCGCGAGCGGAAGAAACCTCGACAAACCTCTATTGCCCGCGACCCGCCGATACGAAGAATCACCCTCGGCCCGGAATCCACCGAACTAACGGCGACAATTGTATCTTCAGAATTGTACATACGCGATTAGCCAGGCAAGAAAACGTTCGGCGCTATGCCCATCCATGGGGACCGAGACAATCTGCCATCCGCCCCCAATGCAACCCGAACGCTTTGCTCAAACCATCATGTCTTGAAGAAGGGCTTGGGTTTCTTCTTCTTTACCTTGCCGCCCGTCTTGCTCGTCACCGCAACCAGACCCAGCGACTCAGCCTCTTTCTTCTCGCGGATATGCTTGCGAATAACATACTGCTCGATAACACCCGCAAACGTACTGGACATAATGTACAGGTTCACACCCGACGGTGAGTTGTACAGCATCAGCGGAAAAAGCAAAGGCATCATGATCATCATCATCTTCTGCTGCTGTGCCACCTGTGGATTTGCCGAACCACCCGCCTGTGACGGCATCAGCTTCTGTTGAAGATAAAACGCCACGCCCATTAAAATTGGCAGCAGATTCAGCGATGCTATCTTCCACCCAAGCGGCCAAGGCAATGTGATCGCTGGAAAGCTCCAAATAGCATCCGGCATTGAAAGGTCTGTAATCCAGAAAGGCAGGAACGCCGCCCCGCGAAGATCGACGCTGGCGTATACTGCACTCCACAGTGCAATCCAGATAGGCATCTGTATCATCATTGGCAGGAAACCCATGATCGGCGAAGCGCCCTGCTCGCGATACAGTTCCATCAGCTTCTTGTTCATCTCAGTCTTGTCGTTGGCGTACTTCTTCTTTATCTCCTCGGCGCGAGGCGCCAGAGTGCTCATCCTGCTCATCGAGACCTGGCTCTTTTTAGTGACTGGATGCATTACCAACCGAACGAGGAATACAAGGATGATGATGACCACACCGTAATTGCCGATAAAGCCGTACATCCATTTCATCAACGCCAGTATCCCAAACGCCAGCGGATTGATAATGCTGCTTGGGCAGCAGCAGCCCATAAAATCAATCGTCTGCACGAAACCCAATTTCTTGTACTGCTCGTTCTTGTCAAACAGACTCTTATCCTTGGGCCCAATATACAACTCCATCTTATAGGATTTGGAGCTGCCCGCCTGACCCGTCGACGTAAGAGTCTCTGGGGCTATTCGCATATCCAGCCCAAGCATCTCATCGCCGCTATCGTTTTTCTCATCACCGTCTGGATTGTAAAACCGACCAAGCCTCTCAGGCATCCAGTCGCAATAGTCCTCGCCCTCATCAGGCGCCGGCACTACGATTGCCGCGAAGTACTTGTTCACAGAAGCCACCCAGAGAAACTCCGGGCCCGTATCCTTTGTCTTAAGTCGTCTACCTTCGATGCCGTCGGCTTTGCTTAGCTTCTTCTTATCGCGCTCTACACTGATTACCTTGTCTTTCTTGCCCTGCTCTTTGACTCCGAAGCCTGCCTTAACCTTCCTCATATCCGAGCGAAAGGCCTCCCTGGCAAGTCCACCAGGCCCGTTTAAGTCGAACCGCACTTCCCGCTCGACATCCGAAAGGTTCTCAAGGACAAGATCGCAGTCGAGCATAAAACTACCAGGCCTGACTCTATAGGTCTTGGTTAGCTTGAGAACCTGCTCGTTTGTACCCTCAACCTTGATAACAGCCTCGAAGCTGACCACCTCTGAACCATCGTTTCCCGTCTTCTTGCCAAGATTCTTCCACTGGAGCTTGTCCAAAGGTAATCGCGCTCCCTCTTCGACAAACACCAAACCGGCATTTGCCATCGACAGCACCTCGCTGCCGTCAGCCAGCTCTATCGGCGAGATCACCTTCAAAGGCCGAGGGTCGTTGGGGTCACGATTGGAAAATCCTTTGCCCTGCCCATTGCTGAAAGTAGCACTGCGAATTGCCGCCCCTTTGGAACTCAATTCCAACTGGAACTTGTAACCTGTATCAGGATCTTCCGTATAGGGATCGCGTGCACCGATTAGAACAGTACTGGCCGGAGAGTTATCCGCCCCAAACACAACCTTGGGGCTCGCAACCATTTTCGGAATTTCAGCCACAGGGGTATTCGCATCGGCCTGATCCTGCCCGCCAACCGTATTTTGCAGCAGAATGCAGCCCGGCTCACCACCGGACCAACTTCCAATCACCCCCGACTCAACAACGAGCCAGCCGCAGAAAACACAAAATCCAATCACAAGCGAAGTTAGGAGAACTCTCATAGTATATTCGCATCCCGACTAATGGTTTTTACCTTTGTTGTCCAGCAGTTCGACAACAAACGATAAATCGTTTCCAGATAACAGTGTCTATCTTCCTTCTCTGAGGCGCTCGGCGTGAAAATCATCCAATTCATCTATCGCGAGTATCTTCTTGGCCGTGGCCTCGAAATCGTATTCCAGGCGGACAAAGTGCACTCGGTCTTCATCTACATAGACGTAGCCCGTCCGGTTGTCTTTGTCTCTGGGCTGCCCAACCGAACCTGTATTGATTATAGCTTTTTCCTTCTCGATTATCGGATAAGACTCTCCAAGCTCATCCGGTGGATAAAAATCGGGCTCATCAAGAAATACACCTGGCATGTGAGTGTGCCCTACAAAACAGATGTGCTGTACCCGCTCGAACAGGAGCCGAACTTTGGACGGATTAGTGTAGACATCATCCGGGAAAATATATTCGTTTACCGGCTTTCTTGGCGATGCGTGCACAAAGTCTATCGTCGCAGTCGTTTCCCCGAGTTTCGTCTTCAAGGTTCGTCGCATCGGAAGCCCACCCAGAAAACTCCACCGCCTGTCGCCCGATCCCTTGTTATCCTCCGACTCCAGAACAGCCCTTGTCCAGAAACTCGCCTGTTCGGCCGCAAAGTTGAAGTTCGTAGGCTCGTAGAAAACCGCATAATCGTGGTTGCCAAGAACACACCACTTCGTTCTATCCATAACCAGGTCGAGACATTCTTTCGGATTGGGTCCATACCCAACCACGTCGCCAAGACAATAGATCGTCTTGATGCCGCGCCGTTCGATATCCGCCAGAACGGTCGTCAACGCCTCAATATTCGAATGTATATCGCTCAATACTGCAAACATACTATCGTCCGACACACCAGTCATTGCCTGTTAAAGTACGAGAAAACGCAAAATAGCAGAAATACAGTGCCAACGCCAGCATTTTTATCACCTTTCACCCGGTCCAGTGGACCTCGGTTTATCCGCTAAACCCACCCAAAAGACAGTTTGCACAGTCCCGCGCTAACGTTATAATACGCACTCCAGTGCGTGTGATTGTGAAAGGACCTCTCGGAAACCGAGAGAAATGCTTATGGTGGGCTTAACGCTTCTCGAAACTCGAAACCTGGTAAAGAAATACTCCGGCCGGGTCGTGGTAAACCAGGTTTCCATCTCAATAGGAAAAAAGAGCATCGTTGGACTCTTGGGGCGCAATGGCGCCGGTAAGACCACATCATTCCGCATGATTATGGGAATGATTATCCCCAACGAGGGATCCGTTATGTTCGAGAGCCACGACATAACCAAGCTGCCCATGTACAAACGTGCACGGCTGGGCATCGGATACCTGTCACAGGAACCAAGTATTTTCCAACGGCTTAGCGTTCGCGACAACCTTTATGCGATTCTTGAGACAATGTCCATAACCAGAGCCGAGCGGAACCGAAAAGCACAGATTCTCATTGAGCGATTCGGCCTGACCGAAGTGGCAAGGAGCCAGGGAAGATTCCTCTCCGGCGGCGAGCGAAGAAAGCTTGAAATCGCCCGCGCAATGGTGACCGACCCATCACTCATTCTGCTCGACGAGCCATTCAGCGGCGTCGATCCCATCGCTGTTGAGGACCTCCAGCGTGAGATCAGACAGCTCGTTGATTCAGGCGTCAGCATCCTGATAACCGACCACAACGTCGAAAGAACCCTTGAAGTCGTGGATCAGGCTTATATCATAGATCACGGCAGAGTAATCGGAGCCGGCTCGCCAGCTAAAATCATTAGAAATGAAACCGTTAGAAAACTATACCTCGGCAACACCTTCACTGGCGACGAATTCGACGACACAGAATCTTAGAAACGCACTAAGGCTCAAGAGCCACATGGAAGTTTAAAATGGTTAATATTGAGAAATGCCGAATAACCCATTACCCAATCGAGGTTCTGGGACAACGAGCTGAACCTATCGAAGAACTCAACGACAACATTCGCCAGCTCGTCGAAAAGATGATAGACATAATGATCGAGAACAAAGGCATCGGCCTGGCCGCCCCACAGGCGGGCGTAGGATTGCGGCTGTTTGTCATCTCACTCGATGGAACAAGAGAAAATGCCAAAGTCTATATCAATCCAACGGTCACTCCCGAAGGAGACCTGATAAGTTTTGAGGAGGGGTGTCTGTCCGTACCGGGCGTCTACACAACGATAAAGAGGTACAAAAAATGCTCCGTGGTGGCCACGAATCTCGACGGCAAGAAATTCTCCGACAAGGGCGAAGGTCTCTACGCAAGGGCGCTGCAGCACGAATACGACCATATTGAGGGTATTACTATCGTCAATCGAATGGGGCAGGCCGCTAGAATTGTGCACCGCCGACAGCTAAAGAAGCTGACCCAGAAACAAAATCAGAACGGGTAATCACGCATTAGCAATTGCTCGCCGATTCTCGCAGTAATTCTTGAAAATCCTTAATTGTCATTGCGAGTCGCAAAGCAACACAGCAATCTCATTACTCTATAGTGGCGAGATTTATGAAATGGAGTATTAGTCTTACCACGAACTCAAGACACATTTGACCTCAGATAGATTCGTGCGATGAAAATAGTTTACTTCGGCAGCGGACAATTCGGTATCAACTGTCTCGATGCTCTGATTCATTCAGAGCACAGCATCGAGTTGGTGGTCTCGCAGCCCGCCAGATCATCTGGCAGAGGCAGAAAACCCACTCCGACACCAGTAGCTTCCTGGGCCCTAACTCAATCGATACCTTTAATTGAGACCGGTAACGTTAACGACCCAGATATTGTAAAGCAGATCATCGCCGCCAGGGGTGACTTGATCCTCGTCATCGCCTTTGGTCAGAAAATCAGCAATGAACTAACCGAGCTGCCCCCGAAAAGCGCCATCAATGTCCACTCGTCGCTGCTTCCCAAGTATAGGGGAGCGGCGCCCATCAACTGGGCGATCATTAATGGCGAAACAGAAACAGGCATCAGCATAATAACTGTTGCCCAGAAGATGGACGCAGGCCAGATCCTCGCCCAGTCAAAGACTCCCATCGGCCCCAGTGAAACCGCTGGCGAACTCCATGACAGACTCGCTCAGTTATCCGCACCACTGCTACTGGAGACTCTCGATAAAATTGCCAACGGCGCCGCCATCTACACCGAACAGGACCATTCCAAGGCCACGCTCGCACCCAAACTGGCCAAATCAGATGGCAAACTCGACTTTGCTGATAATGCTGACTCAATCCTAAGTAAGATTCTTGGCCTCTGGCCCTGGCCGGGAGCCTCGACAAACTATATTTCCAACGGTACAGACAAAACCACAGGCGTCACAATCGCAATGGCGGAAATTATAATGACATCAAATCCGGAACACCTCCCCCCCGGAACTCTCGATGCGAAGTTAAACGTAATCTGTGGCCGCAACGCACTTAACATCAAACGGATCAAGCCACAGGGCTCCCGTCTGATGGACTTCAAGGCCTTTGTCAATGGCCGCGGCACTAAACCAGGAGATATGTTTAAGAGCGTTGGCGGATAGACACGTGACGCAGCAGCAAACCATCCCGGCAAGGCGCGTTGCCGTCAATGTCCTGAACCAATGCGATCCCAGGCGGGCCTATGCCTCTACAATCCTAAACGAACTGGTGGGTAAAACTGATCAGAAGCAACGCGCCACCGACCTCGTTCTCGGAACTTTACGAAATCGCCCCAGCATTGACACAGCTATAACAGCTTTTTCGGGCAGGCCGATAAAAAACATACCGAACAGACTCCTGAACGTAATTCGAGTCGCAGCCTACGAACTCATTTACAACCCGCAGGCTCCCGATTACTCCGTTGTCAACGAAGCAGTCAACATCTCCGGGCACATCGCAGGCAAAAAACAGGTCGGATTCGTCAACGCAGTCCTTCGACAAATCACAAGGCGCATCATCAATCGCAGCAGTTCAATCACCGATTCTGACCAGACCAGAACTCTGCCTCAAACACCCCAGACGGGCTGCCTGTTCGACACATCTTTCCTGCCCGATCCTGATTCCTCACCCAAAGACTACCTCAGCATCGCCTTCTCGCTACCCTATTGGCTCGTGGCCCAATGGCTCGAAAACTTCGGTTTTCAAGAATCACGGAAAATTTGCCTTGGCTCAAACCGAAAACCGAGCCTTTACTTCAGACCGAATTCGCTAAAGACAACCAACCTCGATCTCATCAACACGTTCACGCAAGCCGGGATCGACGTAGAGCCCGCCCCAAACTCCTCAATGCTGGCAATCAAAAGCCCTAAAAGCATCTCCCAACTGCCCGGATTCAACCAAGGTCTCTTTTCTGTCCAGGATATAACGGCATCGCAACCCGTGATAATGCTGAACCCACAGCCAGACTGGAGAATTCTGGACCTCTGCGCCGCTCCAGGCGCCAAAACGACCCAAATGGCCGAAGTCACTGCTGGAAAAGCCTCGATAGTCGCAACCGACATCGACCCCAAACGTCTCGAAATGGTGCGGGAAAACGCCAAACGACTGGAAATAGAGAGCCTCACTGTTGTTGGCTACGAAGATTTGCCCGCAGTGGCACAGCAGACAGGCCCCTTTGAGGCAATACTGCTCGATGTCCCGTGCTCGAATACCGGTGTTTTAGCAAAACGTGTGGAGGTTCGCTACCGTTTAACTCCCAATGCTGTTAGAGATTTAGCGGCGATACAGTCCGATCTGCTCAGTACATCTGCAACAATGCTGGCGCCTACAGGCAGGATTTGCTATAGCACATGCAGCATTCTAAAGGCCGAAAACGCCGAGATAGTACGAAATTTCCTCTCTGCACACGACGATTTCAAGCTCGAATGCGAACAGATTACGCTCCCTTCAGCGGAAGCTTTCGACCACGATGGAGGCTACATCGCCATTCTCACCAGGCAATCCTGAGATTCACCCGGAAGGTGGCCCTGGAAAATGCGCCTCTGAAAAACGGTCCCCTATTCATCCCATACCACAATAAACATAAGCACTCTGCGTCTTCATTATGAATTCGTCCCTATAATCAGCCCGATATCTATACTGCCGGCACAAAACCAGTAAGTATCAACTACAAATGAGCCGAACACCAATCCACAACTTTTCCACAATCCTGTTTTACGCTGTGTAAAAGCTGTTGAAAAAACCTTTTTTTTGAACGTAAAGTCATTGTCCACCGCAACCTTCAACAAGTGGAAAAGAAATAGTTAAAAACGACGTTGATTTGACACGCTAACCCTGAATAATAGTACTGATACTTGTGAATACAAGGATGTAACCAGAACGAACATGCAGGCCCCTTTCTGCTATTATAAACGAAAAGGGCCTCGCAAAGTGGGGACCCTTAGCAGGGGAGAGTGTCGATGCAAAGCACGATCACGGATGGAAGTTTCGGCACAACGGCGGAAACAATCGACGCCGTTAAGGAGGCTCTGGCCCAAAAGGTCGGGCCACAAAAGTATAGGATTTGGTTCAAGAATTCCACGAAACTGACACTAACAGGCGGCTACCTGAAAGTTGGCGTGCCGAACCTGTTCATAGCAAGCTGGATCGAGAACCACTTCATCGAGGAAATCACATCCTCCGTCCGTGAAGTTACCGGCGCCAGCCCGCAGGTAGCCTTCAGCATCGATCCGGAACTCTCAGGCCACCAGAGGCGTACGCAGCTCGATTCCCAGGCTAAGCTCGTCGATAACGCCGCCACGGGACCCGCCATCGGCTCCAAGCGAACGCTCCCGCAGAAAAGTCCCACAAAGAATCTAAATCTCAGCCTCGACAACTTCGTCGTAGGTTCTTCGAATCAGTTAGCCTACAATGCCGCCAGGGTAGTAGTTAACGAAGAGCAGTGCCCCTTCAATCCGCTGTTTATCCACGGCGGATACGGCGTCGGCAAAACTCACCTGCTACAGGGAATCTGCAGCGCCATCCGCAGAAAACGCCCTCAAACCAACTGGCTTTACCTCTCAGCCGAAGACTTCGCCAATCAGTTCGTGCTGGCCTTAAAGCTCAGAAAACTCGACTCCTTCAGAAAAAAAATGCGTCAGACGGATCTGCTGGCCATAGATGACATCCACTTTCTCGCCAGCAAACCATCGATACAGGAAGAATTCCTTCACACCTTCAACACGATCAGTCTTGCCGGAAAACAGGTGGTGCTTGCCTCAGACGCCCATCCGAAAATAATAGGCCAGCTCTCCGAGAAGCTCGTCAATCGTTTCGTGTCCGGAATGGTTGTCAAGATTGAAACCCCAGATTTGAAAACGCGTTGCGAGATCTGCCGGCAGTATGCCGACAAAATGATGCGGAACTCGTTCTCACGCAAATTCGGCAGCAACGGTTTGGCGAGAACCATACCCGAAAACGTAATAACATACATCTGCGAGAACCTGCGAACCAACGTAAGAGAGCTGGAGGGAGCATTGCTGAAACTGCTCGCATTTGCATCCCTCCAGAATCAGAAGATAAACCTCGCCATGGCCAAGGCTGTGCTGGCCGAACATATTGCCAGGACCGATCCGATCGTCCACATTTCGGACATCGAATCGGCGGTGGCAACCTATTTCGGAACTACCCCGGCAAGCATCCATTCTTCCAAGAAAGACAGAACTGTCTCCATGGCCCGTCACTTCAGCATGTATCTGACACGCAGGCATACAAATATGTCATCCTCCGAGATCGGAAGATTCATGGGCAACAAAAACCACGCTACTGTGCTGCTTGCCTGCAAAAAGATAGATCAGCACGTCAGAAAAAATTCAGAACTGAACTGGCAGGGACCAACAGGCAACAGAATAGCCAAGGCAAAGGACATCCTGGCCGAGCTTGAAGCCAGTATCTGACCCGCCTCGCTGTTGCTCGGTGCAGGCTTGGAGTGCCTCCCCTCACTTCAAGGCGGTCTTTTTTTGCTATTTCACCAGTAGGAATTGCCGCATTCAATCGGTCTGACATCGGACCATCGAAGCACTTACAGCTCAGGCACAGCCATACATGTCACTCAGAGTCGCTCGTCTGTCCCACTGTCTGCCAGTTCAACCTTGCACTTGGGAATGGCCGCAAGGAACTGTTGGCCGTAGCGTTTGTGGATGATCCTGGAATCGAGAATCGCCACGATGCCGGTATCGGTTTTACTCCGAATCAATCTGCCGAAGCCCTGCTTGAACCTGATGATGGCTGATGGCAGTTGGTAGTCCATGAATGGATTTCCCCCCTGCTCTTTGATCTGTTCGAGTCTGCCGGCTAAAAGAGGCTGATCGGGCACCGCAAAAGGCAAGCGAACGATAATCACATTGCTAAGCGCCTCGCCCTTCACGTCCACCCCCTGCCAGAAACTGTCCGTGCCAAACAATACGTTTCGACCGGAACCCTTGAAATGCCGCAGCAGCGTGCTCCGATCCATTGCCCTGCCCTGCTGCAACAGCTCAATGCCGTTCTCTCTGCACCAATCATCCAGCTTCTCAGCCACATCCTCAAGCATCCTATAGCTCGTGAAAAGCACGAACGCCCGTCCCTGGGTCTGCTTCACATACTTCTTGACCGCCTCGGCCGCAGCAACTGTAAACTGAGGATTATTCGGCTCCGGTAGATCTTTTTCGATATAAACCGTCACCTGCCTGGCGTAATCAAAGGGCGATCCAAGTATGAGCGAGTCGAAATCATCCAAACCAATCCGACCCGAGAAAAAATCAAAGCCCCCGGCCTGGGACACGCCCGACGTACTCAGCGTCGCACTGGTAAGCACCACACATTCATGTTGATCGAAAAGACTCTTCTTGACATCGGGCCCAACATTCACCGGCGCGCTCCGCAGCCGAACCGTCGGTCGGCCTGTCTCCGAAACTTCGAGCCAGTACACATAGTCGTTCCGTTCCTGCAGAAAGAAACGCCGCAGCTCCTCGCACAGGCCGTGGCAACGATCGACAAACCGTCGAATTTCAAACTTCTCATCGGCATCCTCAATCTCACGAACAAGCTTACCCAAGGCGGAACTCAACTGCCCAAGAAGCCCGGAGAGAGTATCATCGATAAAGTTGCGATGGCATCGGCCGTTTGTTTCATTTCTGTGCATGTCATACCACTGCCTCACATTTTTGAAAAAAACCTGGGACTGGTGATTTGTCTGCCCAACAATGTCGATGGCCTTGTTTACATGCTCGCCGGAATGTTTGTAGGTCAGCAGTCCTCGATGTGTCCTGGAGTTAAACAGACCGTCAAGCAGGAATCTGACTCGGTGATTGCTAATATCGATCCCGAAATGATCTTCAGCCACATGCTCGATATTGTGCGCTTCATCGACAATCAAATAACGATAGTCAGGCAGCAATGCCACTCCGTGCTCTCTAAGCACCAGATCGCTGAACAGTAGCGCATGATTGGCGACTATGATATCAGCCCCAGCCAGCCTACGCTTGGACTTCTGGTACAGACAACTCTGAAAGAACGGACACCGCCTGCCCCTGCAATTGCCGTGCTCGCTGTTGACTGCGTCCCACATTCGAGCTTTTGGCACAAAACCCAGATCGCTGAGCGAACCGTCCTCAGTCTGATTTGCCCAGTCGTTGATCGCAAGAAGCTCCGAGTCGGAGCCTTCGAATAGACCACGCTGCCTGCGCATGACAAATTCCAGCCGTCGTTTACACACATAGTTTCCCCGGCCCTTGGCCAGCTCCGCCGTAAACGGCTCATCCAGGCAATTCGCCAACAATGGCAGATCCTTGCTGATAAGCTGCTCCTGGAGCGTGATCGTGAAAGTGCTGACCAAAACCCTTCCCTCGCCTTGTGTGGCAAGTTTGACCGCCGGGACAAGATACGCCAGACTCTTGCCGACCCCGGTGCCCGCTTCAACTGCAAGATGACGAGCCTGTGAGAATGCCTTAGCCACCGCACAGGCCATCTGCATCTGCTGGGGCCTTTGCTCGAAGGCCGAAAGACCTTGAGAAATGCTACCCCCTTCCGCAAATACTCGCTCGATCTCTTTGAAGTTGGTCTGTTGAGCCACTCTCATAAAATCCGAAACATCTGTTTAGTCCGACATTGCCGCAGATCATCATCTCATCCGCAGGCAATTAGTATACTACACCCGATTAATGATTTCGAGCATTACAACCTGAGAATTCTTCGAGTGTTTAGACTAAAAGCGAACGCTTCGCAGAAGGAAATCACGCCACGTTTCGACAGACCGATCCCTAAACTGAGCTCATCGCCCTGAAAAAGACCGAAATCAAACGTGGCCGAAGTGCATAATTTAACGCCGGAGTTGCAGACTCAATGGCTTTCCGTCCGCAGCTTGCGTAATCTTTGTCATATAAGGAATACTACTTCTGTGACTGAGTACCAACTGCTTTAGCGATTGCGATTGCTTCCTTGAGTGCATTCACGGCCGCCTTATTGGGCATCCTCTTGGCTGCCGTATTGATGGCTATCTCGGCTTTGTTAATTCTGCCCGTTCGGAAGTAGATGTAGGCCAGCAGATATTCCAATTCGCCCTCTTCACTCCTGCCAAGCCAGCGCTCGAGGTCAGAAACGCGAGCCTCAAGTTTATCCCGGTTGCCTAATGCCACTACAAGGTCTATCTCCGTGCGTGCATACCCAGGCTTGCTTGCAAGAGCCCGCGAGAGAAATAGTGAGCTGCTGACATATTCGCCGGCGCCAAACAGCGCCAGGGCCCGACCAACGTCGGCAGCCGGATGCCCCGGCATATACACAGAGGCCATCTCAAAGGCATCCGAAGCTTGGTAATACTTACCTTGACGCAGATAGCCGGCAGCCTCGGCAAACTTCTCTCTAAAGCGAACATCTTTATAGGTTCGCAGGTCTTTGTGCGGCCCCATGATCTGTTTTGCCTCAGCCGCAAGTTCAACTCTTGACATCGAATTAACTTTATCCAGCACAGATTGTCTCTGGCTGAAGGTGTAATGACTGGCTTCCTCGTCTTCCATATCCTCTAATTCAGCACTGCTTATATCAATGACTTCCTGTAAACGCTCACTGCCATAGATACTGTAGTACCGCTTTCGGTCGTTCGTTTGCGCTTTTGCTGAGGTAGTTAAAGCATCCCGGCCATCGCCTTGCACGCTCGACTCTTCGCCTGAGGCCTGCTCGGTATCCTCCCTGCCAACAACCACTTCCTGTTCCTGTTTCATCTGGTTAAGGATGTCTCGCGCGCTAAGAGCCTCCATAGCCACAATACCATCCATGCCACTGCCTTGTCGCGCGGTTTTCGATTCAGCATCCGCTGCCGCTTCGGACTGCCGTGATTGCTTCAGAGGATCGAGGAACGATTCGACATCCCGTTCCGGATACGTACTCTTCTGCTGCAATTTCGCCCCTCTATCCGCATAATCCAAGGTTCCCTTCGAATCCTTCTGCGATTCATCCAAAAGGGAATCATCTACCTTCTCCAGCTCAAGTGGTGTCATTTGCTCGGTCATCTTATCGCGCCATGAACTGTAACTCTTCTCGTCGGGTGACAGCGCCTGCTCCTGAGGTGAGGTCTCAGGCGACATGAAGAGTTTCATCTGTTGCGGTGTCATAGAGCCGGTGTTTATACCAAGCGATGCCATATCTGATCCACTCGTGCTGGATTGCGATTCTATACCTGTCACACGATCCAGGCCATACACATCAGTCACCCGGCCTTCAATCCTCGATTCCGATGGCCGGAAGACGCCTGCTTTTCCCGCTGATGTAGTAGACACCGTACCGGTGCCGGAATAAAAATATTCACGGCCGGCCCTCCCGGAACCGTTTCGACTCCAACTCTCAGAACCCGCTGAATCCCTCATAAACGAATCCAACTCCGTAGAGCCGAGATTCGAATGAAAACTCGTCGGCGAGCTATAAGGAACACCAGGCCTGAAATAACGGCCGTAGCGAACATTCCCTGTCATAAGGAGATTGCCGCTCCGGTCCACCGGATTGGGACTTCTAAGCAGCGTTTTGCCGCTAATGCTCGGCGGAACACTCGCAGGACCAATCGGATCCGGTGGCCTGTAATAGCCATAGCTACTGGCGGCTACGCATATGCTGCTTACAAACAATAGAGATATCAGTATTGTTAATGTCGGTCTTCTCATAGTGTGCGCTACCTCGCTATCCACAATATACCAGGATATTACCTCAGACTATTACTATACGATAGGTTCGCCACCATCATGGGGCAACCGGATTGAGCGCAACGGCCAATACTCGATCCAACCGGTGCGCAGTTTTACGACCTACTATAAGGTCGCATCTCCCTTATACTTCGGCTTTTCTGCCCATCTGAGTTTAGTTGCGAGTGTATCCCATTGGCTCCGGACTGGATTATTCACCACAAGAAAGCTACTGTCTTCTCTCGCTATAGTCAATCTGTCATCGGTAGTCAGCCTCAGCGAAACCTGCCCATCAATCGATACCGTCGTACCATCGTTCACCTGTACGCCAACGACTCCAACGGTGCTGTCCGCACTTACTACAATTGGCCTGAAGCTTAAAGAATGAGGACAAAGAGGTGTTATCACGATGGCTTCCAATTGCGGCGCCATTATAGGACCCCCCGCTGAAAGATTGTAGGCTGTCGAACCCGTTGGTGTCGAGATGATCAAACCATCACTCACACAACCGGCCAATGGTTGACCATTAATCGATATTTTAAGCTCAATCATACGAAATGGGGGTCCCGAGGTAACAAAGACGTCGTTGACCGCCGTAGAGCAGAACTGCTCCCCGCCCTCTCGCGAAATCTGACATCTTAACATCATACGCTTCTCGATCTTAACCCGTCCCGCCAGAATATCCTCAAAAGACTGCATAAGCTCATCTATATTGAACTCAGCGAGATAGCCAAGCTTTCCGAGATTGACACCTATCACGGGAATATTTGCCTGGCTGAGGTTCCTGGCAGTGGAGATGATGCTCCCGTCTCCCCCGAAGACAACAGCGAAATCGCACTGGGCCACTGTTGGATACTCTCTCAGAACCGATTGCATAGCTTCCGGGCCATCCACGCATGTACTGACAACATTCTCTATTCGATGGTTCGCTATGATTTCGGCTTTGCCCGCTGCAAACAGGGTGAACTCCTCAATCGCCTCGGAAACTGGCCCCTTTTGTGGATCACCAAATATTACCAGTCTGGGCAAGGATTTCATTTTTAATCTCCCATATCATGACTGTCGCACAAGCATTTCCCGCACCTTCGCAGCGATATTATCGGCATCTATACCTACCTGTGCTAACTGTTTTGCTCGCGTATCATGTCCGATAAATTGTCTTGGCCCTGCAAGCAAACGCAGATTTCTGGTTGAAATTCCCGCCGCATTAATCGCTTCAAGAACCGCTGAACCGAAACCACATGCCTCTGCATGATCTTCCACCAAAACTACACCATTGTCCTGCCCGCAGACCGAGACAATCCCGGGATCGATCGGAGTAGCAAACCTTGCATTCACCACGTCCACCTCTATCCCTTCGTGTGAAAGCATATCCGCCGCCTTCAATCCTTCGGTCAGCATACTGCCAAAGCTGATAATCGTCACTACAGAATTCTCGGCCTTTCGCACAGTCACACTCCGGCCAAGCTCAAAAGGCTCGTTGCAAACCTCCGGAACATACTCTCTCGGCGGTACGAGGTCCTTTGGATACCTGATAACAACTGGTTTATCGGAACTAAATGCAAACTTCAACGCAAGCTTCATCTCAACACTGTTCGCTGGAGCAACCAGCACCATGTTGGGCATAATCCGCATGTACCCGATATCCATCAGTCCATGATGTGTGGGCCCGTCCGAACCAACAAAGCCAGCCCTGTCAATACAGAAAACAACCGGAAGATTCTGCAACGCCACTTCCTGAAATATCTGATCGAAACCGCGCTGCAGAAAAGTAGAGTATATACACAGAACAGGCTTCAGGCCCGTTTTAGCCATTCCAGCGGCAATATCAACCGCGGCACTCTCGGCTATCCCAACATCGTAGAACCTGTCCGGAAACTGCTTTCTAAACTCCATAAGCCCGGTTCCATCGCACATAGCCGAGGTGATAGCAACTATCTTATTGTCGGTTTGGGCAAGCTCGGCCAGATGGCGACCAAAAACACCCGTAAAGCTCCTTCTTTCAGATGGTGGAGCGTGCTCGACGCAATCGCCATTAATCTTGAAAGGTCCTGTGGAGTGAAACTTGCTCGGACGGTCATCAGCAGGCTGGAATCCTTTGCCTTTCTGTGTGTAAACATGCAGAATCGCCGGATGATTCAGATGCAACATCGTCTCAAACAGTTTGATCAGTGAACCAATATCATGCCCATCTACCGGTCCGAAGTAAGGAATATTCAGGCTCTCAAACATTTGACTGGCAGGCAGAGCCATCCTTATACCCTTCTTAAACCTTTCGATAGCCTCCTCCATGCTTTTACCGATTACCGGCATATGCTCCAGAATAGAACTCGTCGTCTTACGCAGATCTTCGTATGTCTGGCTCAGTCTGATTTTGGAGAAATACTTCGCAACAGCACCAACAGTGACGTCTATTGCCATACTGTTGTCATTAAGGATTATGAGCAATTGCCGTTTGACCAGGCCCAGATTGTTCAGTGCTTCAAAGGAAACGCCGTTAACAATACTGGCATCACCGATCACAGCAACTATCTTTCGCTCTTCATGCGTTGCTTTTTCTTTCGTCTCTTTGCAGGCACATTTCTCGCCTGGTCCTGCTGCAGAGGCTTTTAATTGCTCCCCGAGAGCCATTCCTATAGCCGTCGGTATGGATGTTCCGGCGTGCCCAACGGCAAACTGATCGTAAATGCTCTCTGCAGGATTTGGGAAACCGCTCAAACCACCAACCTGGCGAAGTTTCGCGAACTTATCTTTCCTGCCTGTGATGATCTTGTGCGTGTAGCACTGGTGGCCCACATCCCAGAGCAATTTGTCGCTTTCGAAGTTGAAGACCTTGTGCAAAGCCAGTGTAAGCTCGACCACCCCGAGGTTACTGGCTAAATGCCCACCGGTCTTACTGACAGAATTGAGAATGAATTGCCGTATATCTTCCGCCAGCTCTTTGAGCTGCGCGACCGACAGCTTTTTCAAATCGGCCGGACTATCAATCTGATCCAGCAAATCAGGCATCGTGTATTTTTCCTGCTGTGTAATGACAATGATTCCTAAAAAACGCCCCGATTGAAAAGGACATAATTGAGACAACCCAAACCTTTAGACTATATCAGGTTATCTCGAAATGTGCCATTAAAAACGTCAAACCATAAACACCCGCCCGGTAGAACGTTATGACGGCAATTAGAAGTGGATAAGACAGGACGCTGAGGTGCTAAACGAATGGTGGACACTCGAAGCGAGGCTTTAGGCCGTCTGGTCCTTGGTCAGTTCATGCCTACCACCCTCATTTATTCGGTAAACTGCCCAATATGCGAGGGAACACCAGGATATGTAGTTATGCGCAATAAAAAGGGCCGCGAGCATCATGCTCAGGGCCCAATTGTTTTGTTATAAGATTTTGTTCAGCATAAGAGACGATCTATCAAGGAGGTCGCGTAGGCGGAGGCCTGATTTGCAATGGGAGATAAATCTGTTTCGTTCCTCTATCTAATACAAGTGATCCTTGCTCATACCCCCAAAATTCTTCATCGGCCAACCTGTGGACAGGAATGGCCATCATCAGCCACAACATACCTATAGGACATCTACTTAATATCACGACCAGCCATCCTATTACAAAATTAAAGAGGCACTTACCCCCAATACTTTATTACTAAGTTCAGGTATCGGCCTGCTTTTTCAGTTTTCGTTAGTCAAATCGCAGCCTCAGCCGGAGAGCGTCGGTTCAATCGCAGGAACGATAGAGCTTATCAGTATCAATAATACGCCCACGTCACTGTGTCCCGAATTGAGGTTGGTGACAGTTCTTATAAAACCAAGACTATTCGGTTTGAAATGGGGCGTATGTTCGGACGTTCTCTTTGAGCAAATTTTTCTCTCGCTAGCGCAAAAAAGTGCCAAAATTCGCGAATTATTACCTGCGCACATCTTCAGATAATGGGTGTACTACGAAAAA
>CAZYMD010000016.1:34571-38718 GCA_964649005.1 uncultured Pirellulales bacterium | reverse complement strand
TGCTTGCCCTTCCTTTGCGAGCGATTTTGCATCTGGCAAAGGAAGGGCAAGCACCCATCCTCGGATGGGTGCTTGCCCTTCCTTTGCCAGATGCAAAATCGCTCGCTTTCGGTGCGACGATTCATTTTTTTAGGCACTCTTAGCAACTGAAGCGTCTGGCGGACTGGCGCCGGTCTGTTCGGGTTCGGACCTGAAGGTTCGGTGGCCCGGCAAAGACGACGCTCCGCAGCCTTCGCCTCATAAATATAAGGCGCTGTGTACGACAAAGGTAACTGACATTGTGTTAGAGAATCGCGCATTTGTGAAATTTTCACCTTAAGAACGTGTTTGTTGTGCCCCTTTCTCTCCAACAGAATCCTGGAAGGCAGTTGTCGCCGCCGATGCTGAGAGAGCCAGGGAAATGGCGTTACTCAGCGGTTCTCGGATGCCTTTTTCCAGTAGAGCCCGACATAATAATGTGATTACAACGGGCTTGAGAAAGGAGTACTGCCATGTCCTGGGACGATATTTTTAAAACTCTTGCAGAAGAGCTTGGAAGAGATCCGCAAAGCAACGAAGTTCAGGAGAGAATTCTGGAGATTGTGGCTGAGCCGGCAGTTGCAAAGCAGGGGGGATATGTTCGTTCTTAGGTGGATCGGAAACTCTACTCGACGAATCATAAATATGATGGAACAGCCATGTATGGGCACCACTGCATAGATGTTTTTGAAAGCTCCAATCGAGGGCCTGCCATGTCTGAAGTAATGAAAGGCCCATTCGAAAGCCGACGCATTTCCCGAAACACCTTAGGACAAAGCTATACTTCGAAATCTTTATCGGTCAGGTCCAGGCTCTTGTCTGAGGTTACAGCCTCATTGATCTTCAGCACCGTCACGACCGCAACAAATCCAACCTCCGGCGGGCAGTTCAATTCGTTTTTGCCTCGAACCGCCTCGAAGAAATTATCCAGGTGGGGCTTATGGTACGGATCCGTCAATTTCACAGGAATCTCATACGTATCCGGCGGCTTGGTCTGTTGGACATCAATCACGCCGGGCTTTGGCTTATCCTTCTCTGCGATGCCCGGACGAGTAAGTAAGCCCAACCTCAGCCACTTCTCCCAGTCGGGCGCCTCCGGATCGTGATATACGCCGGTCAGACTGGGCGATTCCGACATCTTCAGAGTTCCCTGGTCCCCTAGAAAAGCTTCATAGTGACCGCCATATCCATTGAAATTAACTGTCTGATATGTAGCACTGACGATGCCGTCGGGAGTCTCGTATTCCAGAATCGCCATCACAGTGTCATAGCACTGATGATTCTTCTTATTGAAGTAGTAAGTTCCGCCACGCGCCGTCACTGACTTCGGTTTTGCTGCGAGAAACCAATTGAAGATATCTAACTGATGTGAACCGTATGCCGCTATAGGACCGGCCCCATGCCTGGTGTACCACATCCAGTTCTTATATTCGTGCATCGATCCGTAGCCGAACTTGCTTAGGGTATCGGGATCAAGCTCTCTTCTCCTCGACCAACCACGGTCGGGCCTCGCCGGGTAGTTGTACTGGCCGTTGACAGCGGTGATCTGGCCAAGAATTTTCGCGCTTTGCAGCAGGTTTTTGTAGCCGTGTACGTATCTCGGATTACTGCGGCGCTGATGGCCGATTTGCAGAAGCTTGCCTGTCTTTTTGGCCATCTGGACCATCTTGCGCGCGCCCTCGATAGTATTGGACATTGGCGCTTCGCAGTATACATGTATTCCAGCATTAAGGCACGCAACAGCCTGCTCTGCGTGACAGTCGTCGGGCGTCGCGATGATGACTGCATCAAGCCCCTTCTCCTTATCCAACATCTCGCGATAGTCAACGTAGGCGTTTACTTCATGGCCGAATCTTCCTAACAAGGCTGCGGTTCGCTTCAGGTTCAGCTCCTCCCATATATCACAAACCGCCTGAAACCGTAATCCGCTCTCTTTGCCCATCTTCAAGCACACATTCAGCAGCGTCTGTCCCTGGAGACCGGATCCGATCAGGGCAACGTTGATCGCTTTTGTGCTGTTGTCTGCATTCTGTCCTGATGTGGAATTTCCTGCCATTAAGCCCACACCGAGTGCAGTGGCGGACCTGAGAAAATCACGTCGCTTAATAATTTCTGCCATTATCAAATGCCTCCATTTCAACAATCAGCCAGCGCCGTTATTACTGCCTCGGATTGTACTATATCGGCCGCTGAATGTGGAGGTCCATGCATACTGTGTGGACTGATTCCCAACACTCTGCGACTGTTCTCGCTCGCTATCCGAGACCTAAGCCCTCCAGGGACGCTTGCGGTTTTTCACTTCATCCATCGCCAATATTTTCTTAGTGATCATCGCGTCTTCAACAATCTGGAAATCGAACATGCCCACGGTAATGAAATCCGCACCACCCTTAAAGCAGAATTCGAACGCTGATTCAGGTCGAATCGCCCCGGCTGCAAGAGTCTTGAAGGCAATCCAGGGCTGTTTCTTCCTGCTCATCAACTCGGCTGTCTTCTCAGGGAAAAGATCGTAGATATTGTCGTGGTACTTGTTGTGATCTACATGACGCTCGCTGTCCACCGACCAGTGCTCTCGCTTCTCTTTAGGATGCGCCGACCAATAGTTATCATGGTGGAACGTCTTGAAATAATAGTCAGGCTCGATACCATTCTCGTCGGCTATATCGATTACCTTGGTGTCGTGACACCCAAGACCCGCGAGGTAGCCCTGCTCCTTAATGTATTCGATGGCTTTGGCAATGATTTCGATTTTCTTGGGATCACCAGTCTTCATCGCGTGCTCGGTGAATCCGCCCTGCGTGTACAGTGTCGTAGCGCCTTCGTCAATGCTCTGATCGATCCACTCTTTGAAGCCGGACCACGAAGGATTATCCAAATACTGCCAGTCCTGACGAACACCGACAATTGTCTGAATCTCACCTCCTCGTTCGCGCTTGTACTTGTTAATAAAGCCCAACTGTGTCGGATCGGGCGAACAGGTATTAATCCCGTTTTCCTCGTACAGCTCCAGCGTATCGAATTGCTTTTCCTCGGTAAGGTAGTGCCCGGCCAGTGTCGAAACGTAGAGCAAATCCCGTTGATGGCACCAGCCGCTGATGATATTTCCCCCTGCTATTATCCGGCTTATCTCCAGATCGCCGATCTTCCCCATCGGCATTTTTGATGCAGATGTTTTCTTCTGGAGTTCCTTCCTGTCGGTCGGATTCTGCAGCGCCGCCAACAGTTTTGCCTCTTCCGGACCCCGCACGCCCACAGCCGCGGCGGCGCCTGCAATTACAGATTTGCTCAGAAAACTGCGACGGTCAATTCTGCACGCCATAATTTTGCTCCTAAAATCAGTGTCCAACAGACGCTCAAGCACACTACACGCTGCATCAGTCGTTTCTGTCTGGCATGATTCATCCCACTATTCAGCCATAACAAGAGAACCTATCATACCACAGGGAGTCTGCCATTTCAAAGTACAATGGTGCTCTCGATCACCGAATCCTGGCAAGGATTATTTTCAGAATGGTGCTCAGACTCAACGGATATCTGTCATTTTAGTAGTTGAGCCAATAGCGCAACGCCCCACAATCCATTCGGAGAATCGTTCAAGTTCAAGTTGTTAACCGCCTTTGAGCCACTCTGCTGAAAAGATGGCTACATCATCGGTATCGACACCGCCGCTTTCATCGAGGTCGGTTCCTTCACACCAGTCAGGTTGAGTGCAGGCGTCGAGCCATCTATCCGCCAGCTCCGCCCAGTCAGCAAAGTTAACTATCGTATCGCTATTGAAATCGGCGCTACAGGCAAGAATCCTCAGTCCATCTTCCGTGGGAACCTTGACGATGTCACCACACTCAGGTGTAACTGTAACGCCCCATGCCCCCGGCTCGACGCCGGTTAGATCCACGAGACATCTTATCGTATTGTCATCCACTACTACAATATCGGTCGCGTTGATCTTGGCGACATCGTCCCGGAAGACAACCAGCTCCGAATCGACGTTGATCAGCCGCCGATTTTCTCCGCTCGAGTTGGTCTGGAAGAATTCGACCTCTTCACCTCCGCCGTTCTCGAAGAAATCGAGCACTAACGGGTAACTGCCCGCGGCCGGGAAGTTGAACTTCATCGTACCGGCGGTTCG
>CAZYMD010000016.1:0-34471 GCA_964649005.1 uncultured Pirellulales bacterium | reverse complement strand
CTGATTGTTCTGGACATAAAGGGCGTCGAAGCCCATCTCTTCCGATGCACTGGTCAGCGACACGTCAACTGTCGATCCGGGTACGAAGCCGCTTCCCTCGATAATCATCTGCGTGGTTCCTGTATTACAGACGGCCTTCGGTCTAATAGAAGTAATCTCAACAGGCGGCACTCTCGTAACTGTGATCGTGTCCGTCGCATCTGGTACGACGGCGCCAACGCCTGTCAGCCCCTGCAGATTCAGCACATTCGTTCCTTCTGTGAGTATGACAAACGCTTCAAAAGCATTGTTTCCTGTGAAATATGCCGGTACGGTTAAGCCGTTAACTGAAATCCCGGCTACATCCATCGGTGCAATACCCTCGATAGTCACTAAATCAGTGGATGTACAGAAGTCGTTGCCTTCGTTGGTTGTTATCTCGAAGACAAACGATGGAATCTGCGTGAGTATGTAATTCCGACGATCCCGGACAAATGACTTAATACTGTTGCGTCGTCCAGCGTCCCCTCCGTTTGCGGCCAATGTATCGGCCGCATCGTCCAGGAACAGGTCAAAGGCCGTCGGTGGATCGGCTGTTCCGTACGATGTTTCCCAGGGCCCGTTGACCAGCTCGGCGAACGCCTGCAGGTACATCCGCTGGTACTTGGGATAATTTAGAAACTGGGAGACTTCCGGGAATTGGCCACCAACGTTGAACAGACTCGTGTTGGCGCCATTACCCGAACCAAGCGTGAAGTCTATATCCCACGGTATTAGATACCACTTGTCTTCCTGCGCGGCATAGTAGAAATAGTTGTTCTTTCCTCGCGTGTATCCGTAGCTGTCCCAATCGCCGACTGCGTGACGAAGCGCCAGCATTCTGGCGAAATGCTCCGGATGGATAACCGATTCTATGGCATTCTCGTATGATGGACTGCTCGAAGACGTATTCATAGCGACGGCAAAATCGAACAGATGATCCCAGTTGTCGTCTTCGCGGTGCGACCGCTTCTCGAATCCCCACCGATAGGTCTCTGCCAAAAGCGGGTGACTGGAATTGTATATCAATCCCTCGTCGAGGTTTGAGAAGCCAGTACCGTCGGCGCTATATTCGAAATAGTCATCGATCTTGTGAATATAACCATCAGCATCGTCTGGGAACCACCCGTCGATGTAGTCCCCATCGATCTTCTGAACGTCCTCGTAGTCGGAGTAGGCGTTGCCATTCATAATAGGATGAATATATTCCTGCCTCGAATGCTGCATACCCATCTGCTTGTAGAACCAGTAAGATGCGCGTTCCTGAAGCGGACCGCGGCTTCCACCTTCGGTGCCGTCAAGATTGATCTCCTCGCGGTCACGGAATCTCTGGTCCGCATTGAAGTCGACCCGGTACCCTGAGCGGCCCCGAGGATCTCGGCCAAAACCGCTTCTGAGGAATGGGCTACCCCTAAAACGGAGCCCAACATTATAGTAGACCTCGCTGTCGCGATAGACGAATGTGCAATCCATCAGCTCATTGGAGAGGTTGGGACGCGAACGAAACGTATCGATTACATCATTGGACATCCAGACCCGATATGTAGCGAACTCGCTGTTCAACAATGAATCACCGACGCGAACCATGCAGGTTCTTTCGGGCACGTTCGCCGATGGCTGAAGCAGCGTTGGGAAACGTGTCGATGCCGAACCGTCGGATGCGTTAATGTAGAATGCCCGCATCGTACCGCCCGAAGCACCTGGAATCGTGGCTGTGAAAATAGCGTCGCCTGCGACAGCGTCATTGCCAGATCCGTTGTCAACCATTGCAGCAGCAGTAAATGTCGCGCTTCCTTCAGAGCGATAATTCAGCGTGACCGATCCCACACCATCATTGTCTATTACGCGGGCGGTCACTACGATCGGCCGGCCTCCGGCCGGGAGGACAGGCGCATGCTGGATTTCAAGAATGTCTGGCCCGCGGTTGGTCACATAGGCTGTATTCTGCATACCGGGCGTGCCCAGATTTGTAGGCATGTCAAGTTCGAATGCATATGCAGGTCGTGGCGGCTGAACGGGTGATCGCTCACGTGATGTACGCAGCAGTAAATACCCGCTTCCACGCAGCCAGCGAGCCCACCCACGGAACGTCACTGTGCTTGCTGTAATACTGTTTATCGACTGGTTGATGCGATTGGCGCCGGGATCGCCATGACCTGTTGAAATCAAGTGTAGCGCCCGCGATCCGGAGCGACGGTCTTCTGTAGTGACAAACGACTGGACGTGATTGCCAAGAATGCGCCAATTGGATTCCCCGCTCTCGAATCCGCCGTTGGTCAGACGATTCGAGCCGATGATGCACTCCAGATCGTCGATAAGCACTTCGCCGCGGTTGAGCAGCAGCAGATCGAAAATATTGACGCTATCGTGCCTGTATTTCGAATCGCTGCCGTTGATGGTGAACGAGAATTGCGTCCATGTTGTCTTTGCGCTCTCGTCACTATCCGCCCATGCGTCGGGCGCATCGTTGTTGTTTCCTGGATCGCGTAGCTCGAGGCTGGCCCCCTGACCGTTGGCCCATTTTGGCCATCGTCCGCCGTCATAGTAAGTCACCTCATCAGCCGTTACCATGTATGTTTCCATCAGACCGGTATCAGGATTAAGCTGTTCGGTTGGATATGACAGTTGGATACACTCGCTGTGATTGTCCAGTCCGCCCAAATACGGCCCGAACAGATTCGATCCAACTACCAGGTTTGGAAATACGCTTGCAAGGAAGTTCGGATCGGCGGCCACCACCACATGCGAGCTTGGTGATATGCTCACGCCCTGTGGGAATTCATAATCGATACCGTCGGTAAAGGCCCATCCGCTCAGTGAAATCGTGCTGCCGCCTTTATTATAAAGCTCGACATACTCGTATTGCTCATTGCCAGTCACGTGGTTGTACATGATCTCGTTGATCACGATATCGTTAATCAACGGCTTGGCGTTCGGCCCGTTGAAAGTGGCCGAAGTAAGAATGCTAAAGTAATTGGATCCATCAGGAAATCTACCAATCGTCACATCGGGTTCCGTGACACGGTATCGGATAGCGTCCAGCACCCGAACCGGCGCCGGCGCAGGATCATTCGTGGCTGCGGTTACGTAGACTACCTGGCCGGAAAAGTCCAGGCCAAAGCCGATTCCGTCCGGTGGCACACCCTGGCGAACCGCCCAGAATTCGCCCGGCTCCAACACGATTCCATCGGGAATCTTATACTGAAGCAGGTCATCCCTATCGTCGCTCAAATAGACATTACCGAGATTGATTGCCGATGGCCCGGGATTGTAAAGTTCGATCCAGTCGACGCCAGGAGCTGCATCACTGTTGGCCAGCAACTCATTTATCAGAACGCGTGCATGGGGATCGTCGCCGGTCTGTGGCGCTTCTATAACCGCACGGAGGGTGGGACTTGCCATACAGTCCGAGCTGCCGGAGAAAGTCGCGTTATGACCTTGGATAGCCAGTATGTTTGTCCCTGGTACAAGCAGGTTCATCCAAAGAGTAAGGTCCACATTTGCCGCCGGTGGATCTGTGGCTGTTCCGCCACTCTCGTTGTACGGAGGTGGATCGCCTGCAATTCCTCCGGAGTCAGCCACTCGCGTGCCATTTAGATAAAGCACGAAGCCATCGTCGTAGTGCACCTCAGCCGTTAACTGGGCGAATGAGCTGATCTGTTCTGCCGTAAGCGTGAACGGAATCCTTGCGTATACGGATATGTAATTGCCGCTCATGTCATTCAATTGGGTCTTGATGTACTGAAGTTCAGCCGAATCACCGCTATATCCATAACCGCTGGGGCCGTCTATCCATGCCGTTGTGGCGGGATTGTCGTTAAATCCAACCTGAGTCCAGGCTGTTGTGGCTTGACTTCCGGCACCCGTCGATGGTTCCTGAGTTCCCTTGAAATATCGCCCGGCGCTGCCGATATCTACGAGAGTCACCAGCGTCGGATCTTCAGGCTCCTTCTGAACTTCATCCGGGGCTCCTGGAGTACCACCTATGAATGTGCTGGCGGACCATGTTGATGCTTCATCCGGATCGCCGGCCAGCTTAATGAGAATGAGCGAATGCCCTGCGCCATCGGTCGATACTGGCCACGGACTCTCATCTCGGTACCGTAGCGAGAGAATGATCTCACCGCCGGTATTGGACAGATCAACGCGTTCGCCGCTGTTGCTCAGACGGCCTGTGAAGGGACCGTGGACCCCCGTGATTTCATACGCAGCCTCCAGTGCGGCCGGATCGCGCGCCACAACGAGATATTCCCTGGTCCCCAGAACCGTTCCAGGCTCGAACACGTACTCGATGCCATTTGTCAGCGCGCAGCCGCTGAGGTCCTCGAAGACTGCACGGTCATTGTAAAATTCGATGAATTCAAGGTTCTCGCCATCATCGGCCGAGTGGTACATTATTTCGCTAACTACAAGCGCCATACAGGGTTGCGCTGTCAGGAAGCTAAGAACGAAGATTATTGCCAGCAGAGCGCACCGGTACCGTGGTTGGTTTCTCATGGCTGTCGTTACCCTTTCTCCAATGAGCGTGGTCAAATACCTATCCATCCAAAACATATTGAATGAGCATCTTCTTAGTACTCTATTATACCAATAATCCCAGGAACATCAAGGATTTGTGTATAGCTGGAGTTAATGCTAAATAGGTGTCGGCTTGGCTGTTACATTCGAAATGACCATGAACGTGTACGGCAGGGCATGTAATGAGCGTTTGGTGAATGTAGCTGGTGGAGTGGCTGGTGGGATGCTTTTTGAAGAGGTAGGGGGGAATTGAGCCTGCGGGTTGTTGTGGGATGTCGCTATATAAAAATAGCTAAGTCATTGATAGGTAATGGCTTAGCGAGTCAATAAGGTAATGGAGACGGGGGGAGTCGAACCCCCATTCCCGCGATGCGACCGCGGTGTGCTCCCATTACACCACGTCCCCATGTCTATCTAATAATAGGGCATTGTACAAGGAACAGCCGTTAATGCAACACTTTTCAGGCTCCTTAGCTTGCTGATCCCGTACAGATGCAGAGTGCACAGTTTATTTTGAAGCCCGTTTGACTGCTTCTTCAAGTGCTCCGAATCCGTCCTGCCATTCGTTCAGACGCGTGACGTTCTTCTTTTGGGCGATTTGCTTGAAATCTTCGAACACTTTTTCTATGGGTTCATCCAGCGGCCAGTCCGCACCTGCGGCCTTACATGCTTCGTGCATTTCATCCCAGCGAATCATGAACGTATACATAATAGGCAATTGCGCAACTTGCACCTTGAAAGAGTAGCCTGGATCATCTTTTACCGCTTTTTCCGCGGCCTTTAGATGCTGCCAGCCCTTGTTGAGCATTTCGAAGGAAAGGAACTTGGCTTTATGCCCTGAAAAGCATCCAAGCCAGTCTTCGGATTCTTCCACTGCATCGTGCATCATTTTGATGTACGCCCTGATGTTGTCAGCAGCAGAGCCGTAATAACCATCGACGAATTCGTTGATGAGCAGTTGCGCATCCAGGTTTGGATCCCATAGTAACTTTGCCAGTACCCACGCCCTCAGCTCAGCCATCTCTGCGCCGTTGGTTGTGTAGGCTCCCTGCTCGAAAATGCCTTTGACGTTGTGATCGGCGAAGAACTTCACATTTGGCCCTAAAACCCGCAGATTGGGATGAGGCATAATATGATGCCTGAAGTTCGTCGTGTAGTCCCAGATGTAAAGCCTGTTGCACACTTTCGACCAGCCTACGATGTCATCGCGAAACGCCTTGTTTCGCTCATTCGCCAGCGGTGTGCTGAACGAACATTCTATGCTGCACAACTGGACAATGACGTTGGGTAGTGGCTTGGTAATTTTCGGAGGTTTGCGTGTGTACTGATACGCAAGCGTGCTTATCGCGACGTTCGGAAATTCCTTTTCCGTTTCCTTAGCTACGGCATTGACAAAACGCAGCATCAGCCCGGCCGGGCTGCCTTCTTCATTTTCGATAGCGGCGCACTTGGCGCACTGGCAGTTACCATGCCAGTCGTTCTGCGAAACAGACGCAATCGTAGCAGCGGGATTTGCTCGAAGCCTCTCTTTAAGATTTTTAATAAGCTCTTCTTTCATCTGCTCATTGGTCAGGCATAATTGGGCTCGGTCGACCGACCTCTTGCCATCGATAAGACTGAACCATTCAGGGTGATCCTTGAAGTACTTGTCGGGTGGGATCAGCGGGTAGAATGTATGTACGAATCCTTCATAGATGTGACGACCGCCGTGCTTGTCGTCCAGGCGGTGTGCCTGGCCATTGCATTTGTTGCGCACGGCCCAGTCACCATCGAAGGCGTCGAACCAGAAGGCCGAGCGATATTCCAGAGGCGGAACATATTTAACATATATTGTCTCTGCTCGCAGCGTATCTTCCCTTGGGTACATACATTCCGTCGAGGACCACCACCGGCAGCCGCAATGATCTTCGAGGAAGGTGTATACTGCATACAGTGTCCCGTGAGGTTCGCCGCCTGCTAATATCAGGTTGTCGCCTGCTGTGCGAATAATAATACCTTCGGCGCCAAGCCCCTCTGTGGAAAAATCTGGCTCGATTATTTTGGCGGCTCCAGGCCCAACGAGCAGGCTATGCCTGCCCTCGATAGGTGCTGAAACGATCTCGAATTTGGCTAAAGTGATTTTCTCCAGCCAGTCGGCTAACTCGCTCGCGGCAAAGCGCACCGGCTCGCTCGCTCCTTCAGCTACGACAATTAAAGCCTCCGCCTTGCTGTCTTTGGCGATTTTCATCGCCTGACTGGGAGTAATGTACGCCAGCAACAATGTCACACTCAATAGTACAACAAACCTTTTTGAAGCCATCGCTATTATCCTTTCTTAAAAGAGACTTTCCACTCAATGCCCCGGTTAGTCGAGCTTTCCAATATAACGCGGACTTCCCTGCCGGATTGCTGGATTTTTGCTTTGATACCGGCTTGGCCGTCGGAATCGGGATATACTGCATTGTTAACCTGCCAGCTCTCGTCAGGTGCGAAGATTCGCAGTTCGTAAGAATCGCCGCCGACAACCCTGGATTTACCTTCGAGCACCTGCTTGGCGCCATCCCACTTAACTTCGCTGACATCCACAATTCCCTGCGTGACATGGCGCGAGGTGCTTACCAGAACAGGGCGGTCCAACATGGGCCTGACCGAAATGACGGCGCATGATCCCGCCTGCAACTTCGCTTCAATGGCATCATTAACCGGCCCGACGAACCGATTGGCCCAATAGTCGAAGCCTATATACCCCTTGTAAGTCGCCTGAAGATCGAGCTTCTTCAAGTCAACACGAATACTGTCCGCCTTGTCATTGCTCCAGTTGAATAGCCCTACGACGTCTTGCCTATGCTCGCCCTCGCCTGTTTTGAGATGCCATACCTTGGCCAGATCGCTCTCGAACAAATCTATCGGTCTGGCGCAGAGGCCGTGGTTGGGCATAGTGCGTTTTACGATTTCCAATCTATCGACAGGTAGTCCGGGCAGCCATTCACTTACAAGGTTCAGTTGGCCGCTGATGCCTATCCACGAGCCCCACGCTTGCGCCTGCTCCAGTGTTAAAGGCTCGCGCAGCATCAGGCAATCGGGGTCGTTGTGCCATACGCGACTGTGGAAGAAATACAGCCTTGCACCCATATCCGCGCACCTCAGTATCCTTTTCCAGTCTGCCCCGATATCCCGCCCGACGCGCATTCCGTCGACAAGCCCCATCGAAGCTCCGAGCGTTCGCATGTTCTGAGCGATGTTGCATCCGAGGACATATACGTCACTGCCCGACGCTTCGCGAAGCAGCTTCAGTCCATCGCGGTAAGCCTCGATGTTGGTTTTGGCGGGGTTGTGAAAGACCGCATCACCAAGATTGTCATCGCGATATGTTGGCTCAGGATAGAGGATTTTTACAGCCATTCCCGTCCAAAGGCCGTCTATCTTGAGGTACTTGTAGCCCCATTCGTGCGCCATTCGCGCGAGAACATCGCTCAGGAACGCCTTAGCCTGTGGGTGCGTCATATCCATACACGTTCCCGCCCAGTGCACTTCATAGGGCGAGCCATCATCTTTGTGGACGAACCAGTCCTGGTGTTCTTTGAAGATATCTCTGGTGTGGTCCCAACCGAAGGGAATCAGCCAGATGCCCGGCGTAAAGCCGCTCGAGGTTATCTTCTCGGCTGTCTTCTTCATACCGCTCGGGTAGGGGCCTTTGGGTTTATGATCGGTGAAGTCTCGCCCGCTGATCTGCCATTTGTCGTCGATTTGCAGCACTTCGAATCCGAACTGCTTGAGATTTTTCTCGCAAAAGTCAGCGAACTCGGCCATGTGTTTTTCGTCCGAAGCGCCGCCGTTTGGCTTTGAATACCACGTGCAGTAACCAGCAGGAGTTTGGGGCAGCTTAATGTTATAATTGCGGGCGATTGCGTCGGCATAGGCTTCCAATCCCGACAGTGCATTATCGAAATAGCCTATAGCGAATGTTTCTCCGACAGCATTTTGCCCTGGCTCGATAAGGAGTTTGCCATATTCAGAGCGGGGCTCGATATTGAGTACGCTTTTTTCGGGTGTGCAAGTGACTATGCCCGATGCGCGGTCGTTCGTCAGCCAGCCGCAAACCACCCCAGCGTTTGTTTTAGGATTGGCAATAGAAAGAAATGTATAGCTGATTCGCTCCCTGTCAGCGGCAGTCAAGCCATCGCAACCAAGCACGCGCAGTTGACTTTGATGTGTATCGAGATTCACCTTTAACGATAGCGGTGAGTACTTAGCGATTGTAACTGTTGTGTCGCCCGGATTGTGAAACAGCGTTTTAATACACACAAATGGCAGCTCATCGTATAAAGCTATCTGGTAAGCTGTTCCAGAATCGTATTGCAGCTCGAAACATTGGCCTTTGCCAAAATTGTCCCGAACGATTTGCATTGTTACTGCCCTGAGCGATGAAGATTCTGCTAATTGAGCGTTCTCGAAGAGTATTCGCTCGCCGTACTGTGCGGAAAAAACGCATCGCTCGACGTCACAGGACACGCTTGCGTATCGATTCTCTATCGACAAGGTTGTTCCTGGTTGGGCATAAGCAAGGGAGAACCCAATGGCCCCACTACACAAGAACGTCAACAACAACATCTTCAACTTCATTGCGTTTCTCCTTGATACGCAGAATTGTCTGTTCGTCACAAAGCCTACATAGTATACTCTCTTGCCCGCTGGGGCATTAGTTATTGTGACAAATTTTGACTAAAGGTTCTATGCTTATATCTTATGCGAAGTATCTGGGCGACGCTTTGCTGGCCGCTGTTTTCCTGATTTTCGGCTTTGCAGGCGCGTTCGGTTTTGTTGCCGCGAGGGTGGACCGTCGCAAGGCCGCCGAGATTCTTATACGTACGAGATCGCTCGTTTATATCGCAGTTGCACTTTCTGTAGTGGCCCTGGCTTTGCTGGCAATCTCTTTTCTAAGCGACGATTTCTCGACCGATGTTGTAGCTCGCTATAGTTCGATAAATCTGCCACTCTCCTACAAGTTCAGTGCTGTCTGGGCGGGCTCCGACGGCTCGCTGCTGCTGTGGGCGGTGGGACTGTTCATCTTGTTTGCTCTCTGGCTGAAGAGATTTGGGCTAATTAACGCCGAGATATCCACTTCAGTAAACGATCTGACATACAAATCTTATGCATTTTCGGTTGGTTCTATCATCTGCCTGGGTTTCTCCGCTTTACTATTATTCATAGCCAGACCTTTTGCGGCCAGTTCGATTACACTTGATAATGGCTCAGGGCTTAATCCACAGCTCTTGAATTTCTGGATGGTGATTCACCCACCTCTCCTGTTCGTGGGGTATTCAGCTCTGCTGATTCCTTTTGTTTGCGTTCTTGCCTCTGCTTTTGCAGGAAACCGGGCCGACCGTGTCGTCTTGAGGCAACTACAGTGGTGGATGCTGTTTGGAATCTTCTTTCTCAGTCTCGGTATCGCTACCGGCTCGATATGGTCCTATGTCGAACTGGGCTGGGGGGGGTACTGGGCATGGGACCCGGTTGAAAATGCATCGCTTTTACCCTGGCTGCTTGGCGTGGCAGCGCTGCACTGCCTGGTGGCGATGCGGTTCTCGGACAAGTTCGAATTCTGGGCTGTAGCTTTGGCGCCGGTTCCTTTTATCTTGTGTCTGTTCGCGACCTTTATCACCAGAAGCGGTGTTTTGCAATCCGTACACGCATATGGCCAGAGCATCATGTCCACGGCTCTGCTTGCCTTCATTGTGGTTTGTCTTGTCCTATGGGGAATTGCTCTTATACGTTTGGGCGGAAAAACCGAGATCGTCGCTCCGCAACTCGGTGCACCGTTTATGCGGGTAATTGGCCTGCTTTCATGGGCGAATCTGCTTTTCGTTCTTCTTGCGGTTGTTATTGCTATGGCGACCTTCTGGCCGTTGCTGCGCAGACTTTTCACAGGCAGCAGTTCAGGGGCGATGGTGACTCGTGGTTTCTACGACAATGTGGTTGCAGGAGCCAGCGCGATCATGGTCTTCCTGCTCGGTTTGAGTAAAATGGCCTCGCTGAAGCGTAAAGCCGGCTACAAACCCTGTGCTCTGGTCTCAACAGTCATCGCCCTAATTGTTTATGGCCTGAGCCACAAATTCATTGGCGCTTCGGCAATTAAGTCGCTGGCCTATAGCATCTGTGCCTTCAGCTTTATTGCCTTGCTGCTCAAGCGTGTCATCTACGAGCGTACGATCCGTAGATTTGGGGCCACTGTGGCCCACCTGGGTCTGATGCTATTGGTGGTCACGGCTGGCCTGTCCGCAAACGAGACCGAACTACAGACGCCTTTGGTGAAGAGCGAAAAGGCCCGGCTTGGACAATATGAATTCGCATACGAGTCCTTCAAGCACGAGGATGAGCAGGGGATAACCAAAGTGGGGCCCCTGATCACGGCCAGGAAGGGCGCCTGGCATGCAGAGATGTGGCCTCATAACGCAATACACGCGGCAAGCCAGCAGGGCGATGAACCTCTTACAACCTCCGAGGTGGCGGTACATTCAGGTCTGACCGAAGATCTTTATATCTCGTTCGATGGTGTAACCGAAGACAACAAGCCTGTCGTTACCCTCAAAATCATTCCGTTTATGCTCTGGCTTTGGATGGCGTTTGTGATGATTTCCGTCGGATTTGCTTTGGCATTAGTGCAAATAAAAGGGCGTCAAAAACCAGGTACGAATAGTTACGATAGCTGATTTGGCTATCGAGAGACTTTGGCTTATGCGATATCGAATACGTTTATCTTCCGCCTCATTGCTTCGCTGCTGTGTACTGGGATTTATCTATTGTTTTGCAGGCCTTTCCGCAACTACTGTCCTTTCAGCCCAAGAGCCCAACGAATCAGCCGTACCGGCGATAAGAATGCTGCACGTATTCATCCAGGCCGACACTGAAATTGTGCGGTTCGACAACATCTGGGTGTTTGGGAGAGAAACCACCGATGGCCCCTGGCGCGTTCAGATTGATCTGCCGAAGGGCGCAGAACTGCTGCGCTTGGATGATCCTAATAGAGCGGTTGTCTCTGAGGCCGATGGAGTTATCGATGTAAACATGACCGGCGATTCACTTGTTGACTCGGTCGGCTTTTCGTATCTGCTGGCCAACGAAGGCGGTCGCTGCCGTGCTGATATTATCCCACGCTATCAAGTCGACTCGGCCGTTGTGTCCGTATCGGGTACTGGGACCGGTTTTTCCAGCAGTGTGCTGAGCGCGAGCACATTCAGGCGGGAGCGTTCGAGGTTCTCCAGCGTGTACGCTGCGAGCGGTCTGTCCGCCGGCGCCCAAATCGACCTCAATCTCACGGCTTTGCCACGCAAGGATTCCGTTTCACGGCTCCTGAGGATCGCCAGTGTCGTTGGTTTGGGCTTGATATTGGCGGTTGCTGGCCTTACAATGTACCGCTATCCGAAATCTAAAATAGAAGATAGCGATACTAATGAAGCTGGTTCTAAATAGTGTGACTTATCGCGATTGCCCAGTGCAGTTGCGCGAAATAGCTGCGTTTACGCCCGAACAACGCCGTGCCATGCTGCGACGGATGCATGCCGAGCAGGACGTCAGCGAGGCTGTCGTTCTAGAAACATGCAACAGGCTTGAGATTTACCTCTACGCGAAAAAGAGCTTCGATTGTGCAGGTTTTCTGGCCGACACTATTCGGCAGGTCAAACCCAAGGCGGTTGATGTATGGAAAGAACACCGTAGCGAGAACCTTGAAATCGATGCCGTTAAGCACCTTTTCGAGGTTGCCGCTGGCCTCGATTCTCAGATGTTGGGTGAGAATCAAATCCTCGCCCAGGCCAAATCAGCATATACCGAATCGCTCAACTGCCGCATGAGCAGGCTTATCTTCCACAAACTGTTCCATTATGCCTTTCGCGTAGGCAAGGCCGTACGGTCTACAACGAGTATCAACTGCGGAGCCGTCTCTATCGGTCTTGCGGCGGTGGAATTGGCGAAAAAACGCCTGGACCTGTCGAAATCATCGGCGATGGTAATTGGGGCTGGCGAGAATGCAGAGCTTGTGATTCACTATCTTCTCAAGGCGGGCATTTACCGTATGCTGGTTGCCAATCGAAGCCCCGAAAGAGCCGAGGCTATCGCAAGCAGCAGCGATGTTTGCGAGGTAGTCGCCTTGCAGGATGTGGCGAAAAGTCTGGCAAGCGTTGACCTTGTAATCAGTTCGACCGCTTCGGCTGAGCCTATCATAATGCGCGAAGCCGTAGCGGATATGCTGGCGGATCGCAGCAAACCTCTTCTTATGGTGGATGTGGCTGTGCCTCGCGATATCGAGCCCCAAGTCGGCCTCTTCGACTGTGTAACACTGGTTAACATCGACGATCTTAGTGGGCAGATCGATGCAAACAGGCAGAAGCGAAATGAGGAGATTCCAAAAGCCAGGGCGATTATAAGCGAGTTCACCGATGAATTCGCCCGGTGGTACCACTCGCTGGACATTGTTCCTGTCATATCGAAGCTGACTCAGGAGGGCCTCAATCTTGCGCAAAATGAAGCGAGACGATATGCAAAAGACTTTGACCCGGACAACGCCGAGAAGCTGAGGGCCTTCGCAGAATCTCTCGTCAAGAAGGTCCTGCACGGACCTATCACCTTCATCAAGGAAGGCGGTGGCGGTGAACCGAGCACCGAACAGCTCGAGGCTGCTGAGCTTATCAACAAGATGTTCCTTTTAAAGGACCAGGGCGAGCGATGAGCCGGGCTCTGACTGTTGCAACTCGAAGCGGGGACTTGGCAATCGCTCAGACCCGCATGGTAATATCTGCCCTGAAACAGGCTCATCCTAACCTAAGGATTGAAATAAAAGAAATTACCACCAGTGGCGACCGTGACAGACGTACGGCTCTCTGGAATCTCAAGAACACTGGATTTTTCACTTCTCAGGTGGAAGACGCCCTGATTGCCCGCGAAGCCGACTTTGCTGTTCACAGCTTTAAGGACCTGCCCACAGCCCCACGCGAAGGGCTTGCCATAACTGCTGTTTATGACAGGGTATACGTTGAAGATTGCATCGTGGCCAAAGGCAAAATGGATTCGATTGCACAACTTGCCCCCGGCGCGAGAATAGGGACATCGAGCCTCAGACGCGTTGCACAATTGCGAAGGATAAAGCCTGACCTTGTCCCAGTTACGATACGTGGCAACGTGAAGACTCGAACAAAACTCGTCGAATCAGGACAGGTCGATGCTGTTATCCTTGCGCGAGCGGGCATCGAGCGTTTGGAAATGCAGGACAGAATATCCCTGGTGTTTGATCCACACGAATTTCTCCCCGCCGCGGCACAGGGGGCTCTGGCGATTCAAACCAGGACTGACGATGAAACTGTCAACGAGATTATCACTGCGATTAATGATAAAACCGCCCGAACATCTGCTCAGGCCGAACGTCAGGTAATGGCGACGATGCGATGTGGATGTCATGCTCCAGTCGGTGTATACGCCAATATCGAGGCGGACGAAATAAACATTCAGGCTTTCATCTCGGATGTATCCGCTGACCGATTCCTGACTTTTTCCATTGGCGGACCTGTCGATCAAAGTATCGATCTGGCAAATGCAGTGGCCGATCAACTTCTCTCTTCCGGCGGCGCTGAAATACTCGAAGAACTTGAGAGGCAAAGACGTGACAGCTAATCCTGACAAGAGAAACAATGTCTACCTCGTTGGCGCCGGGCCGGGCCGTGCCGATTTGATCACGCTGCGCGGGGCAGAGCTGATTAAGGTTGCCGATTGCATCATCTACGATAAGCTGGCCAACCCCGAATTGCTCCGATTCGCACGGGCCGATGCTGAGATCATACACGTTCCCAAGCGCATAGGCGACCGCTCGTTTACACAGGATCAGATCAACGAGTTGCTTCTGGCAAAGGCTCGCGAGCATAAATGCCTCGTTAGGCTCAAAGGAGGAGATCCTTGCATTTTCGGCAGATGTTCTGAGGAAGCGCTGGTGCTGGCTGAGGCGGGGATTGCCTTCGAGATCGTCCCAGGCATCACAGCAGGTATCGCCGCGGCTGACTATACTGGGATTCTGCTAACCGACAGGCGCTACAGCTCGCAGGTTGTTTTCGTAACGGGTAGGGAAGCCGAAGGAAAGACCGATAGCAACATCGACTGGAACTGGCTCGCCCATTTTCCAGGCAGCATCGTGTTCTATATGGGTATAGGCAATCTCGGTCTGATCGCAGCTAATCTTACTGCCCAGGGCATGTCCGCGCAGACACCCGCTGCTGTTATAGCCAACGCGACGTTCCCCACGCAGCATACAGTCAAGGCGCCGCTTTGCCGCATCGAAAGCGTGTGCAAGGACTCTGGCATCGAACCGCCTGCGATTATTGTCATTGGCGCTGCGGCGGATAGTGATTCTCGCCTCGATTGGTTTGCCGCAAAACCACTGTTCGGCAGGACAATAGTTGTCACTCGCGACGCCCGAGGCAACGCCGAATCCGCAGCCGATATCGTCGCTCGTGGCGCCAACCCGGTCCCGTTCATCACATTTAACATTCAGCCCATGACCGACAGAGCCGAATTTTTAGAGGCCATGGCAAGGTTCTCACATTACGATTGGGTGGTATTCACGAGCAGAAACGGCGTGGAAGTATTCTTTAATGCTATTGGCGGATTGAATCAGGATGCAAGGGCTCTGGCCGGTAAAAAAATAGCTGCTATCGGTAGCCAGACAGCGGCCTCTTTGGAGCAGTTCGGCATAAAGGCCGATTTTGTGCCGACTGTTTTCACAGGCAAAGAGTTGGGCAAACAGTTGATCGCACATACGAATCTAAAGGGTAAGCGTGTATTGCTACTCCGTTCCGAGCTTGCCTCCGACGAACTGCCTGACGTTTTGGAGCAAGCCGGGGCACATGTCGATGACGTGCCTACCTACACCGCAGCTAAGCATAAAGGCAATGCTACAAGTCTGATCGAACAAATCGAGCAGGGAAGAATCGACTGGATGACGTTCGCAAGTCCATCCTCAGCCGAATCCTTCTTTGAACAAATCCAGCCTGAAACGGTAAACTCATCAAAGGCCAGGATCGCTTCTATCGGTCCTGTTACCTCGGCCAGGCTGCACAAAATTGGAGCACAGGTCGATCTCGAAGCCGCCAGGCACACGATCGACGGGCTTATCAACGCGATTGAGGAAACGTATAGATGATCAACATTTCGAAGTTATACTGTGCTCTTGCAGGCGAGTCCGACCATCTGCGATATGAAGGCAGACGCGAAATAGGCCCCATCGTGGTCTATAACAGCACGCGCCGCTGTAACCTACGCTGCCTGCACTGCTATAGCTCCTCCGATGGCTGTAATGCAGGTGATGAGCTGTCCACCGATCAGGCCAAAAGTATGCTTTCACAGTTGCCCGAAGCCAATGTTCCTGTTGCCTTGTTCAGCGGTGGCGAACCTATGTTGCGGGGCGATTTGTTCGAACTGCTCGCTGAGGCAAAGAAGCTGAATCTTAGGACAGTGATCTCTACCAATGGCACCTTGATTGACAAGCCAACTGCCGATAAATTAGCCGCCACGGGTCTTAGCTACGCCGGTATTTCGCTCGATGGCCCGGAGCCGTTCCACGATCAATTCAGACAGAAGCAGGGCAGTTTCAAAGCTGCTTTGGCCGGGATGGAGAACTGTCGCAAAGCGGGCGTGAAAACAGGCCTGCGGTTTACAATCACAAAAAAGAACGCAAAATATGTCGAGGAGGTTTTTGATATCGCCGCCGAGGCTGGTATTCGTAGAATCTGCTTCTACCATCTGATTCGCACAGGTCGCGCCGAGCAGCTTGGCGACGAAAGGCCCCCGCAGCAGCAGACACGGGAAGTGATCGATACGATTCTCGACAGGACCCGTCAGGCGGTCGAAAAAGGCCTTATCGACGAACTTCTCACTGTGGGCAATCATGCTGATGGGCCGTATATACTGCTTAGGATGCAAAAAGAGCGCAATCCACTTTTTGACAAGGCCAGGGAATTGCTCCTCAGGCGGGGGGGCAACAAGGTTGGCAGCAAAATCGCCTGTGTAAGCTGGGATGGAACGGTCTACGCCGATCAGTTCTGGCGCAATTATCCGCTGGGCAACGTGTTGGAAAAGAGCTTCGCCGAGATTTGGCACAACACTGCTGATCTGATCCTGAACAAGGTCCACGACAAATCCCATCACGCCGATCCGCGCTGCCTCAAGTGCAAATGGTTTGACCTTTGCAAGGGCAATTACCGCTTTCTTGGGACTGAAACATCCGACGAAAACTGGCTCAACGAGCCCGCCTGCTATCTGACCGACGAAGAAATCGGCATTGTATAACGTATATTTTGCCGCACAGGTCGTTGCAATTTTACAGCCCAATCGCCACAATGGTCTATTATTAGAAATCAATAACTGATCGCTTGGATTATACCATGGGTTTTCCGAAGACAAGATTGAGACGACTTCGCACCAATGAGAACATGCGAAGGCTCGTACGCCAGACGCGACTGAGCGTCGATGATCTGGTGTATCCGCTGTTTGTACGCGATGGCAGGGGCCTCAAAGAGCCTATCGCATCAATGGACGAATGCTTCCATTTCTCGCCCGATTTGATTGCGAGCGAAGCCGCTGAAGTTGCCTCTCTGGGTATCCCCGCTGTGCTACTTTTTGGCCTGCCTCGCAAGAAAGATGCCAAAGGTTCAGATGCGTGGGCCGAAGATGGCGTTGTCCAGCGGGCTGTCAGGGCAATCAAGGACAAAACCCCTGAATTGCTCGTTATTACCGATATATGCCTTTGCGCCTACACCGATACTGGCCATTGCGGTGTAATCGAAAATGGCAGGATAGATAACGACACAAGCTGCGAGTTGCTCGCCAAGGTCGCTCTTTCGCACGCTCAGGCAGGCGCCGATATCGTGGCGCCATCAGATATGATGGATGGCCGGGTGCAGTATATTCGCGAGGCTTTGGAGCAGAATAGCTTTCAGGACGTGGCGATCATGTCGTACGCGGCCAAGTTCGCCTCCGCCTTCTACGGCCCATTCCGGGATGCAGCCGAATCGGCTCCATCGGCAGAAACCGGGCTCAAGGATCGAAAGACCTATCAGATGGATACAGCTAATTCCGACCAGGCGATGGCAGAGATCGAGCTGGACATTCAGGAAGGCGCCGATATCGTAATGGTCAAACCCGCCCTGGCGTTTCTGGATATAATCTACCGGGCCAAACAGCGTTTCGATTGCCCCATCGCGGCATACAACGTCAGTGGCGAATACATGATGGTTAACGCCGCAGCCAAAGCCGACCTGCTGGACAAACAAACCGGCATGCTCGAAACACTCACCGCAATAAAACGCGCCGGCGCAAACACAATAATTACATACTTCGCAAAAGAAGTTGCAAAACTACTGTAGTAAACATTCTGCCTGAAACGAGCGTATAGCAATAAGTGATGGACCCACAGAACAAACCACGCTTAATAGCATTTGAGGTGACCAGACGGTGCCAGTTTCATTGCAAGCATTGTCGGGCGGAGGCCGGGGGTGCGCGAAAGACGACTGAATTGAGCACCGATCAATGTAAGCGAATCCTCAAATCTGTTGCAGATTTCAATAAATGCGTGTTGATTTTGACTGGGGGCGAGCCTCTCGAGCGCGATGATGCGTATGAGTTGATCGAGTATGGGCGGGGTCTGGGGCTGCGGATGGTTACTGCTACGTGTGGCTATCCCGTTAATGATGAGACGGCGGTAAAACTAAAGCAAGCGGGTGTGCTGGCATTGTCGATCTCGCTGGACGGCGCCACGGCGGATGCTCATGACGCATTTCGCCAGACTCCCGGTGCATTCGATGCAGCGATTAGTGCGACTAAATCGGCACGCAAAGCGGGTATCCGCTTCCAGATCAATACGACTATTACCAAGACAAACATAGATGAATTCCCTGCTATTGCCCAATTGGCTCAGGAATTGGGGGCTTATTGCTTCAATCCGTTTATCCTCGTACCAACCGGGCGTGGTCGGGATATTGTAGATCAGATCATAAACCCTACGGCCTACGAAAAGCTCCTTCACGACCTGCTCGATCTGAAATTGAATTCGCCAATCGATGTTCGCGTAACGTGTGGGCCTCAGTTCGCCAGGGTTGTACGCGAGGCAAAAGTCGAAGGCCCTAAAGGGAAAGTCAGCGGCTGCATGGGAGGCAGAGGTTTCGGCTTTATCTCCTATCGAGGTGACGTACAAACGTGTGGCTTTCTCGATATTTCCGCAGGCAACCTCCTCGAAAACAACTACGATTTTGCAAAGATATGGACCGAATCACTTCTGCTGAATAACATTCGTGACGTTGGCCGCTACAAAGGCAACTGTGGTCGTTGCCAGTATGTAACGGTGTGCGGAGGCTGCCGGGCGAGAGCATACGCCGTCCGTGAGAACTATCTCGCAGGCGATCCAGTCTGTGCATACGACCCAAGAAGGTGAGTTCTGACTTTGACGGATTTTCAAAAGCAATTGATCAACGCGCTGCAAAACGGCCTGCCCATCTGCGAGAGGCCCTATGCTGAGATAGCCACGATATTGAGAACTTCCGAGCAGCAAATCCTTCAGCAAACGGCGGAACTGAAAAAGACAGGGATTATCCGCCGGATTCGAGCAATGATAAACTACCGCGCATTGGGATTCGCAAGCACCCTTGTCGCTGTGCATGTTCCAGAGTCGCAGCTCGACGCCGTTGCCGAAGCCGTCAATACCCTCGATGGCGTCTCTCACAACTACCTCCGCGAGCACCAGTATAACATGTGGTTCACGCTCCAGGAGCCATCTGAATCGCAAATTGAAGCAACGCTTGCCAATCTTGCCTCTCGTTTTGGTATCGCCTTTCACAGCCTACCCGTAACGCGTTTCTTCAAGCTCGATGTGCGTTTCGATGCCGAGGATGACGAGCGAGTCCTGTTAGAGAACGCCGATCCTGTTCGGGAGATGTGCAAAGTAGAATTGGATCATGATGAAATGACCATTCTCTCAATACTCCAGAAGGACCTGACAGTAGCGCCCGAGCCATTTGCCGCAATAACGAACGACAGGTTCAGCTATAAGCAAGCATTCAAGATCATTAACAACCTTCAGGAAAAAGGTGTTATCCGTCGAGTGGCAGGAATTGTAAACCATCGCAAGCTCGGTCTCGTCGCCAATGCTATGTTTGTCGCCCAGGTCCACGAGCATAGAATCGTCGAACTTGGACGAAATCTGGCCCACCTCGGTCTGGTAAGCCACTGTTATGAGCGAAGAACCTTCGAAGGCTGGCACTACAATCTGTTTGCAATGATGCACGGACGGGATATGAATGATGTACAAATGGTTGTTACCGACTTTACAGACGCCAATGGTCTTGCTGACTTTCAGTTGCTCTCAACGGTGCGGGAGTTGAAGAAACAGCCTGTTCGATACGATATAGGCTGACCTGTTCCACGAAGACGAGAAAAGGGCATATCGAGATTTTTTGTAATACCCTCGAATCGCCGGAATATATGTAGTGATGTCCTGGTCTAATTACAGAAACCGGTCCCAGTTCAGAGATCCATTTCGACCGAATTCGCCAGACAGTAGTCTTTGATGGCCTCAAGAACGACTTGGCCGTACTTTTTGCGTTTTTTCTCTCCCACACCTTTGACGGACAGAAGCCCTTCGAACGTGCAGGGCCTTCGCCTGGCCATATCTCGTAGCGTCTTATCATCAAAAACGACGTATGCGGGCACTCGCTTTTCGCTTGCGATTTTAGTTCTCAGAGTTCGCAGCGCCTCGAACAATCCCTTGTCCACGCCTTCCCACGAATCTTTGGCGACCTTGGACGCCTTGGCGGGCTTCCGTGCCGGCTTCAGCAGACGAGGGCTAACCTTACCTTTGAGGACATGCCATCCCTTTTTAGTAAGCTGAAGCACGTTGTAGTCGCCCGTTTTCTCTAAACAATCCTGGCCTACTAACTGTTCGATCCAGTCGTGTACGATGTGCTGGGTATGCTCGCTGAGCAAGCCGTAGGTAGTGAGTGTATCGTGATGATTTTCGAGGATGCGTTTATCACGCGAGCCGACGAGCACCAGGGCGGTGTAAGCGCCGCCAAATCGCTCGCCTAGGCGAATGATGCAAGAGAGAATCTTTTGAGCTGTCTGAAGAGAGTCTTCCAGGAAATCCAGCTCACCCAGACAAATATCGCAGGCGCCGCAGTCTGCTTTGTCGAGTTCCTGGCCGAAATAGCGAAGAATCGCTTTGTGCCTGCAAATGCTGCCTGTACAGTATGCGTACATTTCGTTGAGCTTGGCCAGGGCGATTTGATAAGGCTCAGGCTCCATATCCCGCATCAGACCTTTCCAGGTGCCGTAATCGCCTGCGGAATACATAAGACAGCAGTCGGCTTCAAGCCCATCGCGTCCCGCTCGCCCGCTTTCCTGCTGGTAGTGTTCGAGGGATTTGGGCATACCGGTATGAATTACATAGCGTACGTTGGATTTGTCGATGCCCATACCGAACGCGATAGTAGCGATAATCGTGTTGACCTTTTCCTTTATGAAGTCATCCTGATTGCTCTTTCGGCTTTCAGACGTCATGCCTGCGTGATAGGGCGCGGTATTGTAACCTTTGGAGCTTAGTGCTTCATGTACGGCCTCGACATCCGCGCGACGAATACAATAAATTATGCCCGAGTCGCCCTTATGTCGGTCCAATACATCGCAGACCTGCCGGATTTTGTCCGTGCGGCGGTGGACCTTATAGATAAGATTGGGCCGGTCGAACGAGCCTATTATCATTTCAGGGCTCTGGAGGAGCAGTTGCTCGCCGATATCGATGCGAACCTTTTCGGTGGCAGTCGCCGTATAAGCCCCAATGGGAACGCCCGGGAAGAGTTTCTTCAATACCCCCAACTGACGGTATTCCGGCCTGAAGTCATGACCCCACATGCTGACGCAATGAGCCTCGTCAATAGCGATCAAAGACAGCTCAGTCTTACGCAGGATTCCGAGAAAGCCATCCGAGACCAGCCTTTCCGGGGCGACGTAAAGCAGCTTGAGCGTTTTGCTCCGAATCTGAGAGATAACAGCGTTTTGTTCTTCCGGGGACAGGGAGCTGTCTATCCGTGCGGCGGCAACCCCACATTCACCCAGACCATCGACCTGATCCTTCATCAGGGCGATCAATGGCGAAACCACAATCGTCAAACCCTGCATCACTACGGCTGGTGCTTGAAAACAGAGCGATTTGCCGCCCCCGGTAGGCAAGACCACAATCGAGTCTTTCCCGCGACCTATGCACTCGATGGCCTGTTTCTGCAAAGGCAGAAAGCTATCGTACCCCCAATACTTAACCAATACGCCTTCGATGTCCTTCATCATGACGATTCACCACAGCTCGATATCAGTCCCTTTTCATTTGAGAGTATTTTCCCACTTTGACGCTTTTTTTCACTTCCGCCACTGCTGTGCGTTTGAGAATTACCCTGCACAGAAGGGCATAATTGCCGCTCAATATTCCTCTCCATCACCATTTTTTCGCCGGAGCATTGAAATCGGCGCAGCTTCTCCAACCGCAATTCGGTGCGACATCGACCGGTCTTCTATTTCTCGTAGGCCTTGTCAGGATCGTATGTCTTTTCCGCAACGAATTGCAGTTCCTTGTTGCCGCCCTTATTCAAAGCTCTGTAGAAACAGGAGTTATAGCCCACGTGGCATTGCCCGGCATCGACTTTTACCTTTAGAATCAGGCAATCCTGGTCGCAGTCGACGAGAATCTGCTGTACCTGCTGAACGTGGCCACTTTCCTCACCCTTTTTCCACAGTTTCTTTCGAGATCTACTGAAGTATGTACCTCGGCCTGTCTCAATGGTGAGATCCAGAGCCTCACGGTTCATATAGGCGACCATCAGCACTTCGCCCGTCTCGGCGTCCTGTGCTATAGCAGTTATAAGTCCGTTTTCATCGAATTTCGGAGCAAACTCCAAGCCTTCTTCGATTTCTTTTCTTGCTGACACGTGTGGGCCCTCAAATTGTTGTTCTTAACATATTGCCAAGCAAGCTTTTACCTGCTATTATCCGCAAAAGCCAATCTTTTTTGAAAGAAAGTTGCTTGCGTGTCCAAACCCAAGAGTAAAAGAAGTAAATACTTGCTTACAACGGCCCGCCTGCTGGTGGTCGCCCTTGGCGTTGCATGGGTGATTGTGTGGTTATCTCGCGGCCAGAGATGGGCTAATCTCGCAGCTACCTTCAGCCGGATGAATCTTGGCTTCTTTACGGTTGCGCTCGCTGCCTATGTATTCGGTCAAGTGATTGTAGGATTTCGCTGGTGGCTTTTACTTAAAACTCAAGCCATATCCCTCAGTATCCCGGCTGCCATCAGGTTGCAGTTCCTGGGGCTGTTTTACAACAACTTTATGCCGAGTTCGGTGGGGGGGGATTTGCTTCGCGCGTGGTACGTAACGAAACACACGAACAGGAAATTCGAGGCTGCGTTGAGCGTATTCATTGACCGAATTATAGGCTTGTTCAGCACGTTGATAATTGCAGGCTTCTTTTACGCCGTATTTTTGCGAGGCAATCAAACCGGATTGGCCTTTGAAGGCAAGAGCGGGGCCATTGAATTCTGTGCCCGCCACAAGACCACTTTTTTCTGGGTGGCTGGCGTTCTGATTGCGATATTCTGTATTCTGCTGCTGGTTAAGCCGACCAGGGTCAAAATAGCCGGCATCTGGTCGCGTATACGAACGCGAGGCATCGCAATAGCGAAGAAAACAAAGAATGCCGTCATTCTCTACTGCAGACATCCTCTGACGATTCTTGTGGTTTTCGTGCTAACTGTAATAATGCAAGTCGGAGTGATTACGAGTTTCTGGCTTGTTGGGCGGTCCATGGGGATTCAGGCCAGTGTGAAGTACTACTACGTTTTCTTCACGCTGACTTGGGTTTTGGGGGCGGTGCCTGTGAGTGTGGGCGGGGCTGTAGTAGTAGAAGGCCTGCTTGCGTATTTGTTTGTTCAGGTTGCCGGAGTGCAAGCCGAGCTGGCCCTGGCTTTGGCGCTCTGCCAGCGGATCGTCTGGTTGATGGCATCGTTACCGGGCGGAGTCATACATTTGATCGGAGCACACTTGCCGAAGGACTTTTCTATTGACTATGATGAGGTGATTGACTAAGCTGCATCGTTCGCAATTGGTGCGCCTAATGCGCGCTTCGACTGAAATAACTGCTGTAAGTTGATGGAAACAAAAGACTTGGTCTTCAAGATATGAAGATTACCAGAGTGTTCAAAGGATATTTCCTACGTGGACTGGCCGTTCTGCTGCCCACAATCCTCACTATTTGGCTGTTCGTCTGGGGTTACACCTTCATTCAGGACAATATCAGCATCCACATAAATCGCGGTCTTGTACACTTGGTTGCACTGGTAAAGCAGGGAAGCGTGGAGGTCTCTGATGCTGATTTGGAGGAATACGTAAGAAAGCATAAAACCCACGTTAAAGAAGCAGACATCCAAACACATATCAAAAGGCTGGATGTGGCTAAAGAAGCACGCATACAGAAAGTGAAGGATCGTCTCGAACCTTTCTGGGTAAAAGGATCAGGGGCGATAGCCGGCTTCATTATTGCTCTAATCAGTGTATGCGTGTTTGGGGCGCTGCTGGCGAGCTATGTGGGCAGGAGTCTATGGCGTAGAATCGAAAAGTTTATCATGAATACTCCTTTCCTGAGGCGTGTATATCCTTATGTCAAGCAGGTTACCGATTTCCTGCTTGCCCAGGAGGAAGAAGGCGCCTTGTCCATCTCGAGGGTAGTGGCCGTCGAGTATCCGCGAGAGGGCATCTGGTCGTTGGGATTGGTTACCGGCTCCGGTCTAAGAAAAGTTTCAACTACAGTCAAGAAAGAGTTCGTAACGGTTCTGATACCAACATCTCCAACCCCGTTTACCGGCTTTGTCATAATGATTCCCAAGGACAGCACTATCGATATGGATATTACCATAGAACAGGCGTTCAGATTCTTTATCAGCGGTGGAGTCATAACACCCGATGCGAAAACTGTTGTTGAACTGCCATCGTTAGAAATGCCAATGGAACAATAGGGACTGAATTGCGGTTTGAAGAAAATTAAGGAGAAGAATATTGCTTTTCACAATTACCGGCAAACACATCGAGATCACCGAGGCAATGAAAAAACATGCGGAAGAGAAGACTTCCAAGCTGCCCCGGTACTACGATAGCATCAATCAGATCGAGGTTATTATCGATGGTACGCAGAAGCCAAGCACGAGTGTCGAAATAATCGCCAGGGCCGACCACAGCAAGGTCTTTGTCGGAACCGAGATAGGTCTGGATGCCTACAATTGTATTGATCTGGCCGTTCACAAGCTTGAAAGCCAGCTCAGGAAGGCAAAAGGCAAGGAGCGGGATAACAAGCACATTAGTCCGCCGCCGGCGGTCTGATCTGTGAGTTACCCTGAGAAACAGTCTAACAGCTTCCGGTTTGGTCTTGCAGGCCAAGAAAGGCGATTCTTGGATGGATAATATGAAGTTTACGGATTTCATTTGTTTTGAAGCGGTTGTTCCTGAATTGAAGGCAACAGACCGTGATGGTGTCATTGCCGAGCTTGTCTCTGCTCTTTATGCAACTGGGAAACTTGGGAAGGGTAACTGTTCCCAGATAATAAAAACCGTCACCAAGAGAGAGAATGAGGCGAGCACCGGAATGGGCAAGGGAGTTGCCGTGCCTCATATCAGAGATAAGATCGTCAAGACCGTTGTAGCCACCCTGGGCCAGAGCGCTACCGGCATTGATTTTGCTGCTCTCGACAAGCAGCCTGTCTACACGGTTATTCTCCTGATAAGCCCACTCGAAGATCCCGACCTTCACTTGCGGGCGATGGAGCATGTTTTCAAGTATCTTCAACAGGAGAAGTTCCGCAAGTTCCTCAGGCAGTGTCAGAGTGCCGAACAGATTGAGGATCTGCTCCGGGAAGCCGATGAGAACCCCTCGCTGTAACGGCGAGGAGTTGTTGACATACATGGATGTTAAGAAAGCCCAGGATGACCGTGGCAGTACAGATAATGTGATTTTGGAGACGGAACTCAGGATCATGAACGAGGATGGACTGCATATGCGTCCGGCAATGCAGTTTGTTGACGTTGTTAATAGGTTTGACTGTGAAGTTACAGTCAGCAACGGCGAAAACAGTGTTGATGGCAAGAGTATCATGCAGATGAGCATGCTTGCCGCGACGGCCGGGACCAAGCTTAGGGTGAGAGCTCAGGGCAAAAGCGCAGAGTCGCTGATCAAGGCTTTGCATGAACTGGTGGAGGAGAAGATGTTTAATGAACCTCCAGCGGGTGACAACTAAATGTAGCAGAATCTTGTAGGACGGTGAAATGGACATAAGGAAGGGCATAGCTGTCTCGCCCGGGATTTCGATTGCAAAGTCTTTGATCATTGACTCTGAAGATTATCGAATTCCCCGTCGTTTGATAGCTCCTTCGCAACGAAGAACCGAAATCCAGCGGGTGAAGAATGCTTTTAGTAATGCGATCAGTGAGTTGGCGCAGATCGAGGTGGCCAAAGATGTGACTGAAGGCGGCAAGATAAAGGACATCTTCGCCGTACACACGCGGTTTCTTCGCGACAAGAGCCTCAAGAAAAAGGTGACGGACCTGATTCACTCCGATTCGGTCACGGCTGAATATGCTGTCTCGACCGTTCTTCGCCAAATCGCCGCACACTTCTCCAAGGTTAAGGACGCCTACATCAGTGAACGAGCGACCGACATCTATGATATCGAGAGGCGTCTGTTAAAGCAGTTGCTCGGAAGAAAGCGTGAGGATGTGGGACACCTCACCGAGAAAGTGATAGTTGTGGCTCGCGAGTTGAGTCCTACTCAGACCGCAGGTTTCAACAGGCAGTTTGTAAAAGGCCTCGCGACCGATGCCGGCGGAAGGACCAGCCACACTGCAATTGTGGCTCGTTCTCTGGGCATACCTGCCGTTGTCGCCTTGGAGAATCTTACCGAGACCGTTAATGGCGGCGATACTGTGATCATTGACGGAAATCGCGGCATTGTCATCATCAATCCTGACGAAGCGACTGTTAGCAAGTACGAGGAGTATTCACGTGATTTCCTGGCCCTCGAGCACAGGCTTGACTCTATCAGGGATAAACCATCTGTAACTCGCGACGGAGTAAAGATCACTCTCCTGGGCAACATAGAGTTTCCCGATGAAGCGGAGATGGTCTTGCAGAAGGGAGGGGAGGGCGTCGGTCTGTATCGCACCGAATTCCTCTATCTCAACAGTCAGACCGAGCCGACTGAGGAGCAGCACTATGAGGCATACGCCGAAACGGTACGTGTGTTTCGTGACAAACCAGTGATCATAAGGACTATGGACCTCGGCGCCGACAAGTACACACAGAGCAGGCGTTTCGCGCCGGAGCCGAATCCATTTCTTGGATTGAGGTCTATCAGGTTCTGCCTGAAGAATCTGGAATTGTTCAAAACACAACTGCGTGCGATTCTGCGCGCCTCGGTTCTTGGCCGAGTCAAAATCATGTTCCCGCTGATCACGAATCTTCAGGAGTTGAAACAGGCAAAGATGATCGTGCGAGACGTGATGGAAGATCTTGCCGATGAGTCTTTGCCGTACAATGATTCCATTGAGACCGGTATCATGATCGAAACGCCCTCTGCGGCTTTGACGGCATACCTGCTTGCGCGGGAAGTCGATTTCTTTAGTATTGGAACGAACGATCTGACGCAATACACGCTGGCTGTTGACAGAGGTAACGAATTGGTATCTACCCTGTACTCGTCGGTTGATCCCGCTGTCCTCAGACTTATCCGAACCGTTATGCAGGATGCCCACAGGGCGCAAATAGATGTGGACATCTGTGGAGAAATGGCTTCCGAGCCTGAGTCTGTTATGTTATTGCTCGGAATGGGCATACGAACAATATCGCTGTCACCGCCGCTTATACCTGAAATCAAGCAGATTATTCGCTCCGTTGCTATGGAAGACTGCAACAGGGTAGCCAGAGAGGTTCTTGGTATGAGTACAGAACGAGAGATATCAGGTTATCTGCGTAATGCCACAAGGAGTATAGTTCCTGAAGCTTTTTGAGGGTGTAACATGGTATAGCTTTGCAGGCCGTGCAAAGGAAAGTTGGAGGCGGAAAATGCAGAAGGAGATGTGCATATAGCAATTGGAAACGAAAACAAAGAAGTATCTGAGCAATATGAACTGCTTCGGGGGGATGCTCTGTCTTTTTCGGTGTCTGTTCGTTTCGCTATTTCCGGTAACCTGCGGCACTTATCCCATGCCGAGATGCTCAAAGTTTTTCAACGGGCCTGTACGAGAGCCGGCATTCCGATGGTGTATAGCCGCGGATTCAATCCTCACCCAAGGATCTCATTGCCGCTGCCAAGAAGTGTCGGCGTGGAATCAGATGATGAGCTACTATATCTTCGAGTGCAATATACAACTCCGTCGGACGATCTTTGGTTGCATTCGTCAATGCTCGTTGACACCCAGCGTTTCCGTGACGGACTCGCAAATCAGCTTCCTGATGGATGTCGCTTACTCTCAGTGGCCACTGCTCAGACAACTACGCCGCCTCAACCTTGTTCGGCTACATACGTCCTGGCGCTAAGACCGGGATTTTCCGACGACGACCTGAAAGCAAGGATACGGTTTATTCTCGATAGTGAGAGTCTTCACATTGAGAGAAGTAAGGGGCCTAAAGGCAGATGCACTAAGAGTGTCGATGTCCGCAGATTTATCAAATCTATCGAATTTAGAAATACACAGGTTATTGTAGAATGCAGTGTCGGGCCGGCCGGTTCCATACGTGTGGAAGAGATTCTAAGCTTGTTGAATGTGAATCAGGCCACACAGGCTGTGCCTGTACGACGCACGAATGTGCAATGGATAAACAATTAAGGCGGGGCGTGAAGCGTTTACCGCCGGGAATGAAATAAGGATTATAAAATGTCAAGAGAGATGCTCATTAATGTTGCTGAGCGAGAGGAATGTCGGGTGGCTGTCGTGGAAAACGGTCAGCTTGAAGAACTCTACGTCGAAAGGATAAGCCTTGGAAGCCGTGTTGGAAATATTTACAAAGGCAGGGTTGTCAACATCGAGTCAGGTATTCAAGCGGCTTTCATCGACTTTGGAGTGGGCAAGAACGGTTTTTTACACATAAGCGATCTGCACCCCAAGTATACCTCAAATTCCAGCAACTATCGAACCGAGAGTATAGGCAGAAGACAGGCTCTTAAGGAACGACCGCTTATACAGAACTGCCTGCGAAAAGGACAGGAACTGGTGGTCCAGGTTACCAAGGAAGGAATTAAGACAAAAGGCCCGACGCTTAGTACTTATCTTGCGCTGCCGGGCAAGTATCTGGTTATGATGCCGTGGATGAAAAAGCATGGGGTTTCACACAAAATTGAGGACGAAGATGAGCGTAAGAGGCTCAGGGAAATCCTGGATGAAAGCCGTCCGCCCAAGGGGCAGGGCTTTATAATAAGAACTGCCGGACAAGGCTGTTCGAAGAGGGATATTCAGAACGATTTAAACTATCTGCGACGATTGTGGAACGCGATCGAGAAACGAATCGAACTCGAAAGTGCGCCTGGCGAGTTGTACCAGGAATCTGATTTGGTTATAAGAGCTCTGAGAGATGTTTTCAACAGCAAGATTACCAGGATAGTATGTGATTCTGAAAGTGTCGTTCGCAAAATCAAGGACTTCCTTTCAATTGCGAGCCCGCGCTTTAAGCGAAGGGTTATCTTGCACGATAGCAAGGTGCCCTTATTTCACAAATATAAAATCGAGGATGAGATTGTCAAGATCCAGACACGTAAGGTCGAACTCAAGGCTGGCGGGTCTATTGTGATCGAGCAAACCGAGGCGCTGGTTGCAGTTGATGTCAATAGCGGGCGCAATCGCTCGCAAAAGGACGCCGAACAGACAGCCTATGAAAGCAACATTGAAGCTGCTAACGAGATTGCCAGACAGCTCAGGCTCAGAGACCTTGGTGGATTGATTATTTGTGATTTCATCGATATGCGCAATGCAAAGCATCGCAAGGATGTTGAAAAGGCATTCCGTACGGCTCTCAAACCGGATCGCGCCCGCATAAAGATACTTGGGATAAGCAGGTTCGGCGTCGTGGAAATGACGCGACAGAGGATGCGTCCGTCGCTCCAGTCGAGCACTTATCTGGCCTGCCCGAACTGTGGCGGAACCGGTTTTGTAAAAAGCCATGAGTCTTTGGCGATTGAAATTATTCGCAGGTTGAATCTGTCGGCATCGGATGACAAGATAAAACGTATTGAACTTAACGTTTCACCTGAAGTTGCTGACTACCTGCAAAACGAGAAACGAAGTGTGATTTCCCAAATTGAGCAGTTCAGCGACAAGCGCGTCGTTATTCATGCGGTTCACGAATACGCCGGTGAGAAACAGGGCCTGGTCTGCTACAATGATCGCGGAAGTGCTGTGGGATTTTGATTGCAATGCCCAGTAGCCTCATTGCCGAGATTGTCGGATAATATTCTGGAGTCGATAGGTGGAATTCGATCTTGATTATGCAAGGCAAGTCATAAATGCCGAAGCCCAGGCTATTGCTTCAGTAACGCCGATAGTCGATGAGTCTTTTGCCAGAGCCGTGGACATGATATATAACTGTACCGGCTCGTGCATAATCAGCGGTATTGGGAAAGCCGGGATTATCGGCCAGAAGGTAAGTGCGACGCTGGCTTCAACCGGAACGCCGAGCCACTTTCTCCATCCTGCAGAAGCCGTTCATGGCGATTTGGGCAGACTACGGGCAGATGACATAGTCGTCGTGCTGAGCTATGGAGGTGAGACAGACGAAATCGTCCGCTTAATTAATCTTATCAAGCAGCTCGGCATCAAGTTGATTGCAATTACCGGCGATTGTGACTCAACCCTCAGCAAGTACAGTGACGTTCTGCTATGTATGGGACAAATGTCCGAAGCTTGCCCCCTTGGTGTCGCTCCAAGTGTATCGACTACGTGTATGCTTGCAATCGGTGACGCTCTGGCTTTTACCGTCATGAAAGCACGCAACTTCAGCGTCGAAGACTATGTACGATTCCATCCGGGCGGCTCGCTCGGAGCCAGGTTGATGACTGTTGGTCAGTCGATGATGTTCAAGCCGGGAGAAAAACTGCCGATAGCGGCCCTCTCCGATACTCTGGAGCAGTTGCTCAAGAAAACAAGCGATGTAAAACGCCATGGAGCCGTGATGGTCGTTAGTAACGATGGCAGGCTTGTGGGAATCATCACCGATGCTGATATCAGGCGTTTGATATCCAGGCACAAAAGTAAAGCGTTCAAATTTGTGGTTTCGGATGTGATGACTGCCGACTGCAAGAGGATATGTGTTGATGCTCTCGCCGCCGAGGCGACGGCTATTTTTCATAAATATCGTATCGATGAACTTCCTGTTATTGATGCCGATGGAAAGCCGGTTGGTTTGATTGATGTGCAGGACATAGTAGCCATCAAAATCGTTGGGTGATTGATTTGCCATTGGAGAATTGGTTAATCTTGTGTTGATACCTGTCGGTGGTATTATCAAATGACGGACGCCATTAAAGCACAACTCGCTAACCTCAGACTGCTGGCCATGGATGTAGATGGAGTCCTGACTGACGGGACTATCATTGTCAACGAAGATGGCGGCGAAACGAAGCATTTCAGCGTGCTCGATGGGCATGGCATCAGGCTCTGGCACAGGGCGGGCCTGAAAACCGCCCTGATTAGCGGCAGAGCTTCCGCCCCCACCCAGCGCCGCGCCGATCAGTTGGAGATAGAACATGTGTTTCAGAATTGCCACCACAAGCTGCCCGTTATGAAGGATCTGCTCAAGAACATCGAGATGACGCCTGAGCAGGTTGTTTATATTGGAGATGACCTGCCAGATCTTCCCGTTATCAAATATGTCGGCTTTGGCGTTGCTGTTGCCAACAGCGTAGCTCCGATCAAGCAACATGCCGATTACGTTACTACTTGCCGGGGCGGAAACGGGGCCGTTCGTGAGGTGATAGAATATATTCTGAAGAATACCGGCAGATGGGACACGCTGATGGAAAGGTATTTTCAGAGTTAGTTGGAAAGACAGCCATGGGTTCCGCATTCAGAAAACTGTTCGTATTGCTTGCCGCGTTGGCCCTTGCGCTTGGTCTGTTCCTCCTGTACAACAGCATCAGCGGTACGCCTAAGATCGATTTTGACAGAAAATCCAACTTTTCTGAAGGGATTGAAGATTCCAATATCGCTGGTTTTAAAGGTAGAGCGGGCAAGATTGGCGATAATGTTCAGGTAGAGTATGTCGAGGATACTGTGTTCTACCACTATGATGCCAATGGCGCTGTTGACAGAAAAATTGGATTTCAAACACTTCTACACGAGGTCAAAGATATATGGGAAGTAGAAAAGCCCTTTATGAGCGTTATTCAGCGGAATTTTGAGTGCCATATCTCCTCTGACAAGGGCAGCGTCCAACTCGAAACTTCTCTCGGCAATCCTACGCCGAAGGATGCAACCTTTACAGACAATGTTGTTGTTCATATCGTTCCTAAAGGCACAGAGAAATTCAAGGAATGCTTCATATATCTTGATACCATCGTATTCCTAAGTGATAAATCCCAGTTCTCAACAATCGGACCCGTTAGGTTTGTTTCTGAGACAGCCCACATGCTCGGTAGGGGGCTCGAATTTGTCTATGACGAGCAAGCTGAGCGTTTGGAGTATCTCAGGCTCTACCATCTTAAGACTCTGAAAATCAAGACTCTGGCGGATGCCTTGTTGTCAGATGGAAAAGTGAGAATAGCCGCAGACAACGAGCCGAACGCGGTTACTCCGCCAGAGGCCGACGAGACGCTGGTAACTGTAGAGACAACGGCTGCTGCAGAGGTGACGGTCGTACAGCCTGTCTCGGACAGCTCCGCAATCGCAGCCAATTCGGAGAAGCCTGAACCATCGATACCCGCCGAAACAGATGCCGGTCAGGACAGTAACGGCCAATACTACAGATGTATTCTCAGTAAGAATGTTCTCATCAACGCACCCAAACAAGTTATCTTCGCAGCCAAAGGCGTCTCTATCAACGACATCTTCTGGTCGACATCGACTGCCTCATCCGAGGAGCAATCCAGCGGTGAGCAGATTCCTGTCCATGATACAAATGAGCCTGCTTTACCCAAGCAGACTATCGAGAGCGATACGCCATCTGATCAGGCTACGGTAACGAACGCACCAGCCGAGACGTCAGTGCAACCGCTGCCATCTACCTTAAGTGCGGCCGAGCCGAATCAGCCTGCGCCGAAGATCGTCGATATCGTTGTAACATGCGACAATGGTATCCTACTGGTACCGGAGAATTCCCGCAAGTCGATTACGGATTTCCCCGCCCCTAATACCAACTGGTTTAATGTCGCTACCGATCCGGTCGGATTAGTTCGTGAAGAAAAAGACAAGACATCGTTTATCACCGAGACAGTCGATTACAGCGTCTCCACTCGCAACACCATCGCAGTTGGTTACTCTGAATTGACGTTTCTTGCTGAAGGGGCAACTGGATCGGATGCCAACAACACAAAAATTCCTGTAAATATAACCGCCGACAAGGGCGTTCAATATCTCCACACGGACAACAAGGTTATCTTCGATGCTAATTGCCTCTGCACCATGCCGCAGAGGGATCTGTCAGTCCCCAAAGATGCGACGCTATCGTCGCCTAAGATCATAGTTGATCTGCTGAGGTCCGACCTGGAGAATGCATCAACCTCAGCCGACATCACCGCCTTGGGCCCTGTCAAGCTGCAATTCCACGTTGAAGATCCCAACGCCGGCACTGCGAAAAGCGATCCTGTACCTGTTATTGTGACCGCAAGCAAGCATGCCAGGTATCTCTCGGCGACAGAACAGGTCATTTTCGAACAGGACTGTGTTTGCAGGATGCCACAACAGGGCATGACAGAGGAGCAGAGTTACACGCTTACGTCACCGACGCTGACTGTTAACATGGTCAAGACAGGCTCACCAGTCACTACCGTGCCGGACGTCGTTGCCGGTGGTCCTGTCAATTTAACATTCTACGTAGCCGACTTTGGCGGTTCGACTCCGGGAGCGGCTCCGCTGCCGGCGACGGTGACCGCACAGAAAAACGCCCGCTTCTCCGCTCTGGACAATGAGATCATTTTCGACGGTAGTTGTGTCTGCCGTATGGATCGTACAGATCCGAATGGCCAGCACGAGTATTTGCTCGAATCGCCCACGTTGACGATAGCTCTGCCGGAGGACTCGAACGACCGACCCCAAACAGCTTCGTCTTCCGGGATTGAACGCCTGACCGCGCATGGAGGCCAGGTGGTGCTGGCGACGAGAAGATGGCCTGCCGATTCGGATAGATCGGAAGGGCAGTTGCTTGGTGGAGTTGTCTTGCGGTGTCGCCAGTTTGACTACGATCCGAATGAAGAGGTCCTCACTGCCACAGGGCCTGGAGTAATCCGACTGAACAATTCGAAAGTTGACGAGTCTGATCCGAACCTCAGCCGTACCAGTCTGCGAAAGCCGTGCTTCGCCGTCATCCAGAACTTTGACACTCTCAAATACTTTATGCGGGAGAATCACATCATAGCCGATGCGACATCAAAGGGTTCCCTGCTCGTCAACTACTTCCCTCTGACCAAGGGCCAAATTTCGCAGCACATCATTATCACAGCAGGCCACTTCGAAGCCAACCTTTACGAAACCGATCTGGGCGACCTCGAACTTTCATCTCTTATAGCTACACAGGGAATATCCTGCGAGGATGACTCGAATAAGAATCAGTTCGAAGGCAGCGACCTAATCTATGATCATTCAGTTGGGATAATGACAATTACAGGCAACGAATCCATGCCTTGCATGGCCAA
>CAZYMD010000015.1:0-38884 GCA_964649005.1 uncultured Pirellulales bacterium | reverse complement strand
CCTATCTTAGTGCTCCAGAGGGGCTTGCCATCGGTCAGGTTGTAGGCGCGGGCGTAGCAACCGGCGCCTTCGTCGCCCATGGTGTAAATGCGGCTGCCTGAAATTGAGATTCCTGAGAAGCCTATGCCAAGGCCTGTTGCTTTCCATACGAGCGTGGGGCCTGCCTGGGGCCATTGCTGTAGCAGGCCCGTTTCTTTGGATAGGCCATCGCGGTCGGGGCCACGCCATTGGGGCCAGTCGGCGCTGAAGGCTGCCGTAGTAAACAAAACCATTATTAGAACACTTAGAATGCAGCTTTTCTTAGACATAGTGATACCCCATAAAAAAAGTTGAATACTCAGAATTTGTCTGATTTAGCAAATATACGACGAAAATGCAAAGATGATCGCTGTATTCTTTGTGTTGTTTTTGTTCTGACACGGTTGGGAACCAGGCGGGATAGGCCCGGCCGGCCATGTTCGAAGCGTAGAACCTTCAATTCGCTTAGCTTGCTTGGGACGACACCGAGTTAAATATGGAAGGGTGTCGATTGGGTTTTACTTTCACTATATGACTTTTCTTCTGGGTATCACCTTAACCGCTCAATCAAATCGGCAACTTTGCGACGGAATCTTTGCCAATCGTCGAGGCCGAAGATTCGGTCATGCTCGCGTTGGCCGAGTCTGAACGAGGCGAGGCGAGAGGCAATTAACTCCTTCGCAGACTGTCCGGCGGGCGAGCCGCTTTTTTCATTTGCCAAACGCGCCAGCGTTAAAAGGTGGCAATAGTCGTCGAGGCCGGCGCGACGGCGCTCAAACTCGACGGAGGGAACGAGTCGGCCGTCTGGTGTGGCGTTGCACCATGCGTAATCGTCCTCGCGGCAATCGAGTGCGTAATAAGGATCGCCGGCGGTGACGTTCCAGTGCCACGAGAGGCGGAACTTCATGCCGAACTGTTTGGCGGCCTTGTAGAGATAATCGCCGTAGGTCCAACGGTTACCGCCGTTGTAGAATGCCCAGTTTCCGCCTGCTTCGTGCAGTAGATGTACGCCTTCTTCATCGTGATTGTTCCAGTCCACAACTTGGAGCGATTTGGCGAGTTGGAAGTGGGGGTCGTTGGAGTCGCTGCCGCTGAAACTGCTGGCGCCGGTGAAGAATGGCGGGCCTTTCGGGAATGCCTTGCGGTAGGCGGCGGCATTCTCGATGGAACGTTTGAGGTCATCGCCGATTGGTTCATCGGCCAGGTTCCAGTACGTCGGCAACCAGCCGTGTTCGTCGGCATGATTTTGGATTGCAGTATAAATCGTTTTGATGAATGCGCTGTAGTCATCGAAACCGGCGGCCTTCATCTGATCGGTGTCCTGATAGTAGGCGTTCAGTCCTGTGACACCGCTGCCGTAGCTGCAGACAGCCAGAAAACCGAGGTCACGGGCCATTTGCATCTGCTCATCGGCCTGGCTGAAGTCGAGGATCGGCTGGCCTTCTTTAAAGCCTTTGTAGTGCACGGTGGGAATGCCGCTGAACATGGTGAAACCATATTCGCGCATCTTCTTGAGGCTTAGAAGCGTTATCTCGCGGTTGAATGCCTTAGCGCCTGGATCGTCACCATACCACGGTGTGTCGATTTTGTAGCCCCAAGGGCCGACCGGGATGTCCACAGAATCGAGCGAGCCCTTGCGCACACTGAACTCGATAGGCATCGAGCAGGCTAAGCCTTGCTCCGGCGAGATCTTCACCTGGCCTCGGTACAATCCAGGTTTGGTATCAACTGGGGTCTTGACCGTCAGCCAGAAACGGCGTGCAACGTCTTTCGGCATCGTGACTGTGTTGGTCGGCATTATCAGCCGCGGCTTGATCGTATAGACCGTTCCTTCCATCGTTACGCGACTGAGGCGGTATGAGATGTACGCGACTTCAATCGCATCGCTTGGAATTATTCCGCCTAGTCCGACGAGGTCACTTACCTTGACGGTCACTGAACCGAGATCACGTAAAGGCAGGATGCCCACCGTGACGCTCTCATACTGACCTGCAAAAGCTTTGGCCTCGAATGGCTTGTCGATCTCTTCTTCGAACGGGGTGTCATTGTAGTAAAGGTCTTTCATGAAATCGCGACAGAAAACGACGTAGCCTTGTTGCTGCGCGACATCTGTCGGCTTGAGCGGATCGCCGGTTGGGTTGTGGAGAACACGCTTGAAGTAGTTATTAAAGTGGAATCGCCGCCTGTTCTCAACCCATTCGAGGAAGCGGTCACCCTCGACCGTCCGGGCGAGTGGGTAGATTACCACCGCCGATACGCTGCAAGCCCAGTTGGCGCCTTTGAAGTCCAGGCTCAACAGGCCGTTCGTTACATCCACGTCGAATATCTTTTCCTGGAAATATTCCCTTTGATATTTATCGAATGTGTCGTCTGTCGGCAAATCCTCAACGTTCCAGAAGCGAAAATATTTCTTCTTCAGCGTATCGAAATTCATCGTTTCAGTGAGTATTTCGCTGCCCTGGGCCATTATAGCCCGTTTGCGATAGATCTGGTACTCACCCCAGAATCCGGATGGATTATCCATGTTCACGAAGACGCGGTACTTGCCGTTGGGTACATCCACGTCCAGGCCGCCGGATTCAATGCAGAGGAAATCCTGGTACAACGGATCCGGCTGGAGCACATCGTATGCCCGCCAAATCTTGGCATCTTTCAGGCCGTAACCTCGGCCTTTGCTGTATATCGTGGCCGGTGTGATCTGTGTGAAACCTTCCATGACGGGACTGGAGCCCATGCCGAAATCGAACGCATGGAGTCCTTCGAAGCGGAGATTCTCGGCTGACTCGTCGCGCTCGATGCGGATGTTGTCCACGTACAGTGGCGCCGACGGCTTGTCGCCGATGCTAAGGACGAACCGCGTGATCCCGTTGAGGATTAGCATCCGGCCAGGTCTGGATTTCTCACCGACATATAGCTGCTTGATCGGCAGCACGAGCGTACTGCGGCCTGGAGGTACGACCGTATGATAGTTGACCCTTGTCCAGTAGCCTTGCGTTGCGGTGTCACGAATCTCGACGTACAACTTCAATGGATCTTTGGCGTCGGTGTAGAGGTCGGCCTTGAGATAATCGTAGCCGGTCCAGTCCTGCAGGACGTGCATGTCGGCGTACGACCGGTCAATTCGCATGGCCTTCAGACCGTCGGTCGCGTGCTCCGTAACGATAACACTATTGCCGAATGGATTCTTGCCCTCGAAGGAAGTAATCAGTTTGATAGGCGGTCCGTTAGCAACCGTCTTCTTATCTTCCAATGGTGTGCCGCATCCGTAGCATGTCTTCCATGCAGGCATGTTGCGGTAGCCGCACTCGGGACACTGAACCGCTTCTGAGCCGATTTCGCCAGGCGGCGCAATGGGCGCCTCTTCCTCGCCAAGAATTGGCTTTTCTGTCAGCGGCGTATTGGGTCCGACTTTCTCCAGCGTTACATCATCGATCCAGAAATAGCCCGGCGCCATTAGCCCGAATGACACTGCGACCTTATTCTTTTCATTGACCTGGCCTACGTAAGTAAGTTTGGTCCAGCCGAATGTGCCGTTCTTTTGGAGTTGGATGTATTGTTCGTTAAACATGAATTCGGTTGTTGCATCCCATACGCCTGTGGCGATGTCCAGGCCGCGAAGGAAGGCCGTAACCCGGTAGCGTCCCGGCTCAAGTTCGTGCTCCTGCCGAATGCGGATTTTCGGCGATGAGCGACCGATGAGCAGGCACGATGTCTCGCCGCCGTGCGAAACGCCGCCTACGGCAAACTTGCAATCGCCTTCGTATTTCCATCCGCCCCATTTCTCGAATACAAGTCCGAACTGGTCCGCCTCTTTCGGCATCTCAAACGACGGATCTTCGATCAGATTCTCCCCTGCATATGTGACTCCAAGGCCAAACATCGTTATAAGTGACAACAGAAGTGTTCTTGCTATTCCATTGGTGAATACACTACCCATATCGTTTCCTCAACTCTTCAATAGATATCGCAAGCAAAGCCGTATTGATGGCCCTCAGGTTGTCAATAGTAACACCCATTAGGACGACGTCAAGTTGATAGGAGGTATTTCTAAATCATTTTTGGTTTTGTTTGAAAGCTTCGCGTTTCAGTGTGTATTAAAAATATGTAACATGCACTATTTTTGTGATTGGATTCCTTCATTTCATTATGACATACATCGTGATTCCAGGCGGAATGACACCGCAAGTTACGAATAGCGTCTACGGTAACTGTTGTATTGAGGTATGGGATTGATTGAAGAGGTAAAAAAAGAGCCTGGCACGAGGGACGCCAGGCTCCAATAAACTAATTCAATTCCAGTTGTTTTTATCCTTCAAGGGTCCAGCCGTCGCGGTATTTTCTGGTTAGCAAGGCGTTGGCTTCGTCGCTGTTTTTGACTACGCCTTTGGCGCCGTCGTATTCAAGCTTTTTGCCTACCCTGTAGGCTACCAAACCTAAGAGCATTGTTTCGATTGCGTCGCCGCTGTATTCGAAATCGCATGAGGTCTTGAGGTCGCCTTTGCAGGCATCGACCCATTCTTTCTGGAAGTGACCCAAATCGGGAATGATTTTATCCTTGCTGCGTCTGTTATAATATGTCAGGTCGGCATCGTTGCCAAAGGGGAGGATGATTCGCGAGTCAAAGTCGCCGATGACGAAGCCTTTTTTGCCTTTGAACATTACACCGTGGCCGATCTTGTTTAAGTCAACGTAGCCCTTGGGCGATCTGGGCATTGCTCCACCCTGATACCAGTGAAAGCGGATGGCGGGTCGCCAGTCGTTAGCCGGGAAGTCAAAGTGGCTTTCCATCTTGACCGGCGTTACATCCGAATTGAACGGGTCGCCTTTGGCTTCAGCGCTTGTCGGCAGTTTCGCATCGATTGCGTTCCATGCCAGGTCGATTGTATGGCTACCCATGTCACCGATCTGGCCTGAGCCGAAGTCCCAATACATATTCCATCCGAGACAGCCATGGAAGTAGTCTGGATTGTAAGGATGCCACGGGGATGGTCCGAGCCAGAGGTCGTAATGGAGGTTCTTTGGCGGATCACCCTTTGCCGGGAGGTAACCAGGTTTGGGAATCTGGCGGTTGCCCCATGCGTAGACATCCGTCAGTTCGCCTATGACACCATCGATGATAAGCTCACGGAGACGATTAAAGTTAGGTTGAGCGTGACGCTGGGTGCCTATCTGGGTGGCGAGTTTGTGTTTTTTCTTCATGTATTTTTCACGGCATACGCGGGCTTCATGTACGCAGTTGCCCAGGGGTTTTTCGCAATAGATATGAAGATCGCGATTCAGAGCCCAGTTGGAGACGAAAGCGTGAGTGTGGTCGGTGGTGCAGCATATAATGGCATCGATACCTTTATGGTCGAGGCATTTTCGCCAGTCGATGTAATGCTCGGCTTTCGGGAACTTCTCCGCGGCCTTGGCCAGATTGTTTTCATCAATATCGCACAGGGCCACGACATTCTCGCTTGAGACGGGGCCATGGTGAGCCCGACTTCGGCCCCACGCGCCGATCAGGGCTACATTGAGCTTATTACTGGGCGCGTTTGCGCCGGAGAGGACACCACTGGGAAGAATGAAAAATCCGAGTCCGGCGGCGGTGGATTTTAGGAATTGGCGACGTTGAATCATGTTAGCCTCCTTTATTGCTTTGACTTCGTTACGAATTTGGCAGTTATCAAGATCGAACAATAAGTGTATACGCTGTTGCGATTGCATACAAGGGACAAATCCTTCGCGGTTGGACTTTATCGTTTCTGCTGCACGAGCAGAGCGTTGGGATAGGGGTGAGTAAGAGTGTTTGATATATGCAGACTTTAGCTCTAATACGCAAATGTCAGTGCTTGTCGCACTGTCAATCTTCAATTCGAGCATTCCAGAATGTGTATTGTGGAATAAGGCGGAGACAGGCTCGGAAAAACGAGCGGTTTGGAATTAATGGGTGGTTTTGGTTGGGGTGGTGTTTGCTGGTTTTATGGATGTAGAGGTGAGCCATTGACGTGATTGTTCGAGAGTATCGAATTCTTGGATGATACCGCCGCGATTGGAGGCCACTGTCGAGACGAACTCGACGTCTTTGGATGCGCTTGTATCGGCGGGTATAACGTGTGCTATCAGGCAGTCTACAGGTATTCCATCATTCAAATAGGTGGTTCCGAAATCAAAGCAGGTCATGGTGGTCGCTGAGCCTTTAGTGTGCAATTCTTGCAGGTCTACGAGAAGACTTTTATAACCATGGTGGCGCAGAAGCATTGCGGCCTCAATTCGAGCCTGCTTGTGCTCCTCAAGGGATGCGGATCCGTGCGCAACGACTTCGATTATTCGGTTCGCATCGTCGATATTAATTTCAAAGGGCAATTTCTCCATCCTTCCAAGAAATTACGCCAGCGAGTATCCTACAGCACTGGTGTCGGTATCGAGTCTGAAAGATCATTATTTCCATAGAAGTAGAATAATGGAAAAGGCGGTGAGATGCAAATATAAAATAATATCATATAATGTATTGTGTGTCGTATTTTATGATATGCAGTTCTTTGTTGTGCTATAGTAACTTTGGTGGCTATTCGGGGCGATTTAGCTTGATGACGGCGACGTCTTCGCCGGCGAGCGTGAAGGTTGCCTTGCCATCTTGCCACATGATGTATCGTTCGCTTAGAAGATCCTTTGCGGAGGCGCCGAGGGGTATCTGCGTGCTTAAGGTTACATGCTGCTGCCTGGGGCTGTCGTTGAAGACTGTGAGATAATGGTCGCCAAAGCGTTCGACGTAGACGTCTTTTTGATTTGTCTGGGCGTTGGTGATCGGCTGCCAGCCTGCTTCGGCGAGCAACTTGCATAAGGGGATGTACTTGCGAAAAAGATCGCGGTCGCGCTCGTAGAGTTCGGGGCGGGAGAAGTAGTGGCCCTGGGAGGCGTTGTGGCTGAAGAAGCCTGGGAACATGCCGTAGGCGAGGCAGCGCTTCATGTATTTTTCGACCAGGTCGTGGCCGAATCGCTCGAATTCGGAGTTCATCAGGAAACAGTATGGTTTGGTTTTGCACATGACGCGGCGAAAGAGAAGATCGGCGTCCGACATGGGCCGCCAGTTACCGCCCGGATTCCAGTCGGTCTCGGAGCCCATCACATCCAGCAGCGGGACCAGCCAGCAGAGCCTGATCGGCGTCGAATTGGCCATCATCAGCTTGTTTATGGCGTGGATGTCTTTGGCGATGGCGTTTATATATTCGAATGCGATCGATCCTCGGAAGATTGCGGGTTTGTGAGTGGTTATGGAGAAGGTCAAGGGCGTTTGCGTTGTCGAAAAGTGGTCGCGGCGAAAGTTAAGCTCATCGGTAACGTATCCTTCGCTGGAGTCTATGTATTCACCATCCAGGTCGGCCTTGCGCTGGGGGCCATAGAGGTTGTCTCGCAACGAAGTGTTCCACTTATTCTTGAAGTCCGTGATGTCGCCCTTGATGTTCGGCATTGAGTTGATGCTCCATACCGCGCCGTCGCACCAGGGGGTATCGAGCAGGCGGGCCGGGAATTTTTCGTTTTGGTCGTGATAGCCGCTTGTGAGAAGGGCGCGGGCTTTCGGATCGGCTTTCTCTTCGGCGAGACGATGGGCTTCAGCGATGGCGGCTTCGAGGGTGCGAGGGGTATCTTTGGGCATCCGCATCCACCATGTCATCGGCTCGGTGTATCGGAATGTAATGATTCCGTGCGTATCGTCCCATGCGGTTTCGTTCGTTCCTTCCTTAAATTTGAAGCCAAAATCCCGCCAGTCTTTGACATCGCTGATCTTTGCAAATGGCATCCAGAGTCCATGTTCGCTGATGCGATTGGAGAAATGTTTGGGGAAAATTTTGTAATATTTATCCAGCGCAGCTCTGAATCGCCACCTGGGATCGAAATTGAATTTGCAGAAACGCAGGTGAGCCGAAGGTTTTTCCGGCGCGAGCCCGATGTCGTATGCCAGGAACAACTCCTGCGTGGCGGCATTGTAACCGATCCGGAAGAATGCCGGTCGGTCCATGTCGATGCCGAGGGCTACTGCTTCATCGGCGTTGGCTACGGCGCCAAACGGGTAGCGTGACAATTGCCCGTTCGATCCAGCGGCGAAGCGCCCGGCGTTGAGATATTCGCGGCCATTCTGAGTTTGTGTGGTTGTGCGGGGGTCATGGAACCAACTGCACCCGTCGGCGACCACGGGAACGGCGTAGATGAGCGTCACAGCGCGGTCTTTGCCGCTCGTGTCGGAAAGGATGAGGTCGTAGAAGGTAACGTCGTTTTTTTCTGTAGTTTTGCATTTGAGGTTAAGATCGAGAGTCGAGCCTTCAATGCCAAAGAAATCTGTTCCGGCGGCTACATCCCTTATCTGGAATCCTTCGGTTGTGGGGGCTTCGGGCGTTATGGGGATTCCATCGAAAAGAGATGCGCCCTTCGGCGGCCTGATTTGACGCAGCTCCGGATCTCGGAAGAAGGCTTTTCCAGCATGGCGGCGAAGGAGCATGTGGAACGACACGGCTTTAACGGGTTTTTCAGGGAAGATCGTTACTTCGGCTCTCTCCCAGTCGTGCGATCCGATATTGAAAGTGTGCACCTGTCCCCACAGGGGCGTACCATCCTGGTAGGTCAGATCGAGGTAGAGGGAATAATCGCTGTTGCGGCCGCCACCTACGTTGACGGCCTTGCTCCAGGCGGTGGCTACTATCGGCTCTGGGTTTTGCTGATCGATCAGAATCGTTTGGGAGACGCCGCGTTGGACCTGAGAGTCGCTGCCATTGTCGCAAATGAAGATGTTGTCCTCTTTAGTGAAACCCTTGTTCCAGGGCTTCCAGGCATTCGGGCTTAGGAGGTTCTCGCCTGTGTCACGCGAGTCCAGGACTCGTTTTAGCAGCTTACCGTTATAAGAGCTGATTCGGGTCTGGGGCGTTTGGGCCGGGTTGGCATATACAGGCGATGATGCTGAGCAGATGAGAGAAAGTAATGTCAGACAGGCGATTACGCGTTCGATGCGTAGGGGGAAGGATCTTGGGCTGTTGCTTTTGCGGAGCATCGGAGCGGACGAGATAATGTGGTGCGGTTTCATTTTTTTACCTCAAAAGTGTTCGGTCGGATTTCATGGCACATATCGTATCAGGCTAATGGGGTGATTCCAATACATATTAGCAATGGCGATTGGGTGTTCAGGTTGGTGCTGCGGGTGGGAATGTCGTGATGCGGGTGAAAACTGTTGCATAACGAGCGGTTGTGAGTAGGATTTTGGTCAGAAGAGTAAGGTGGGTGTTGGGTCGGCAGAGTTTTTTGCCCGGCGTTTCCTAAAAGGCAGATGGAATGGAACCGTGTTTCGGTGTTTATAATGGGAGGCCGCGATAATGGGCGTTTTGAGACGGAATCTTGTTGTTGGCGTCATTTCTGTTGCACTTTTATTTTCGGTATCGACGAGGGGTTGGGCAAAAGTTCGAGCGTGGGAGGGCGAGATTACGATTCCGACGTATGGCTGGGCGGAGGATGTGAATCCCAAGTTCTGGGCGCTGGAAGATAAGGTGAAGCTTTCGACGACGGTTAAGGGCGCGATCGTTTATCCTTATACGATGCAGGACCATTTGTACAGGACGAAGGAGGATCGAACGTACAAGGCGCTGTTTCTTGAGAACGAGTACCTGAAGGTGACGTGTCTGCCTGATTTGGGCGGGCGGCTTCATTCGGTTCTTGATAAGACGACGGGAGAGGAGACGTTTCATCTCAACAGGGTGATAAAGCCGAGCATGATAGCGATGCGCGGGGCTTTTATCAGCGGGGGCGTGGAGTGGAATGCGGGGCCGCAGGTGCATACGGTGACGATCCTGTCGCCAGTAGATGCTCTGGTGGGCGGCAATAAGGACGGCTCGGCGTATTTAGAGGTAAGCAATCTTGAGAAGAGCCTGCGGACGCGGTGGACGGTGCGGGTGACGCTGCATCCTGGCAGGGCCTATCTGGACGAGCAGATTCGCATCTTCAATCCGGTCGATGCGATCAATCCGTACTACTTCTGGAACTGTACGGCGTTTGCGAACAGAGCGGGCACGCGGTTCATCTATCCGATGACGCTCGGGACGGACCATTACGGGGTGAAATCCTTTTCGTGGCCAATCAATGAGGGAAAGGATCTGTCTTGGCTGAAGAACTACAAGACGTGGGCGTCGATTTTTTCGGTAGATTGCGTTTTCGATTTCTTCGGGGCCTATGACGTGGATGCGGATCGAGGGGTGGTTCAGGTGGCGAATCATTACGAGCTGAGCGGTAAGAAGGCGTGGACATGGGGGACGTGGGATTTTGGCCTGGTCAGTCAGAAGAACCTGACCGATGACGATGGGCCTTACATCGAAGTTCAGAGCGGGCCCTTGCCCACACAGTCGGATTACGGGATGCTCGCGCCCCGGCGGGAAGTGGCGTGGCGCGAATGGTGGTATCCGGTTCACGGGCTTGGTGAAGGTTACGAGTTTGCGACGAAGGACTTGGCGGTGCAGACCAGCAGAGAGCATGGCGGGCTTGAATTGCGCATGATCGCCACGGGTGAATTTCCCGGCGCGACCTGCGTTATTTCTGAAAAAGGCAAGAAGCCTGTCACGAAGCGATTGAATTTGTCTCCGAAAGCTCCTGATATTGTCACTCTATCTCCAGGGCCGAAAGCTGCGGCCGATGTTGTTGTCAGGAGCAAGCGGGGGGATATTCTTGCCAGCTTTACTACTCCACTGCCTATTCCGGAAGTGTCACTACCGCCTCGTCCTGCTTTTATGGGCAAGGCGGATTCGGAACTGACGCTTGAGGAAAAATACCTCAAGGCATACAAGTACGATTTAGCGACGAATCGCAAGGCGGCTCGACGGGACTACGAGGAGGTTTTGGCACAGGACGGTGGATACTCGCCTGCGCTGCGGAGTTTGGCGATTCTCGATATCGAAGCGGCGATGTACAGCGATGCGACAGCGCGACTTGAGAAGGCTATCGAACGCGACAGGAACGATGGATTAGCCTGGTACTTTTTAGGGGTGAGCCATTTGAAGCTCGGCGAGGGCGCGGAAGCTCTTCGCTGCGCCCGTCAGGCAGTGAGATGTTCGGGAACGGAGGCTCTTGCTTTCGATCTTGCGGGCAGGGCGCATGCGGCGATGGGAGAGTATCGAGAGGCGTTCGAGGCTTTGCAGAAGGCGGTTCGATTGAATCCACAGGATACTAAGGCGAGGGACCATTGGCTGCTTGCGATGTATAGTGTTGGGGATAAACGAACCGCTTTCAAGTATGCAGAAGAGGTGAGTTCTGAATGTCCGACGGATTTGGCTCCGAGGGCTTTGGTTGCGTTGCAGGGCGACAGGCAGATGGAGCGTTTTGCAAAGGAGGTGAGGGACTTCGTTGGAGAAGACGACTTCGAGATGTTGGAGATGGGTCTTGTCTTTGCGGAGATGGGACTTTATGAGGAGGCGGCGAGATTACTTGAAGCTGTCTGTGTTGAAGCTGTGCCTGAGGTACTGCGCAGTCCTTTGCCAATGTATTACATCGCTTATTTCAGTTCGTTGGAAGGAGACTATACGACGGCGCGGAAGTATTTAGAGCGAGCGGCGGGGACTTATAAGGATTATGTGTTCGCTTCGAGGCCTGAGGCGGTGGAAGTGCTGAAATATGCGATTCGTAAAAATCCTGAAGATGCGCTGGCGCATCTGCATATCGGGAATCTATATGCGCATCTTGGCCGGGTTTCAGAGGCGGCGGAGCATTGGGGCAAGGCCGTCGAGTTGAATCGGTCGCTCAGTGTGGCGTATCGCAACCTCGGGCTTTATGCCTGGGCGGCCGAGGACGATCTGCCTAAGGCGGAGGGACTTTACAAAAAGGCTATTGAGGCGAGGAGTAATGACCAGACGTTGTATCGCGATCTGGCGGAGATTCTGCTGGCGCAGGACAGACGCGGCGATGCAATCAAGCTTCTTGAATCAACGCCCTTCGATAAGCTTCGGCGGGCGGATATCATTGCCATGCTTGCCCAGGCTTATCTGGACGAGGAGCAGTATACCAATGCGATCGACCTGCTGGAATCGACGCCTTATTTCGTGAACTGGGAAGGCCAGACCATAACATGGGATATGTTCCACAAGGCACATATGAAGCACGGGATGGAGCGGTTCGAAGATGAGGATTTCACCGCAGCGCTGCAGGATTTCGAGGCGGCTTTGACGTATCCTGAAAATATTGGAGTTGGCCGGTCGAACAAGCCACAGGAGGCGGCAGCGCAATATTGGCGAGGAAAGGCTCTACAAGCGATCGGGCGAACAACGGAGGCGAAGTCGGCCTGGAAGCTCGGGGCGGCGGGCGCCGAAGGCTCCGACGAGCAGAACAAACACAGGCAGCTTTGCAGCACAGCCCTGTCGGAGACGGAATAACTCCTGTCCAGCGGCTATCACGGGATAACAGGCAGTAATATGTGCGAGGGGTGTTCGCTGTCGTGGTAGATGGTCTGGTTGGCCTTCTTCCAGGTTGCGGTTGAGCCGAAAGGCTTGCCTGTATTGAGGTTTCGGTCGAAGCGAGGAAAGTTGCTGCTGGATATTTCCACGCGAATTTTGTGGCCAGGGAGGAATACGTTGCTGGTCACCCACAGGTCGATTTCGTATTGGTAGATTTTGTCGGGCTCGATTGGTTCGAGTTTTTTAGATTTGCGGCTCCATGAGGCGCGTACGATTCCATCGCACAGATTGAATGGACGGCCATCAGGGTGGACATCGACAAGCTTTGCTGTCCAGTCGGTATCAGGCGCCGAAGTGGCGCTGTAAAGTATGACCTTAACGGGGCCTGTGATTTCCAACTCGGTCGTCAGCTCCCTGCTGGTGAATACGAGAACGTCGCTGCGAGCCTCGGCTTCTGTCTGGTCGCGAGGTCCGGCGGGACAGCCGAACAGATTGCACCCGCCGAGTGTTGGAACAGGATCATCGGGATTGTAAACGAACTTATCGGGGGATTCATCGCCCAGACCGGTGGTGTTCAATGTCCCGTTGCCATCGGATGTGTTTGCCCTGCCCCTGCTGTGAAAGTAGTACTTTGTGTAGCGGGTTCGTTCCAGGGGCCATTCTCCTTCATCCCGCCACTGGTTGCGGCCCATTACGAAGATGCGCAGCGGCGACCATTGGTCGACACCGTTTGCTTTGCTTTTGAGCCAGTGGTCGAACCACAGGGTTTGTATTTCACGGAAGTTGATTGCGGAGTCTTTGCCAAAATCAATATCTCCAACCTTTGCATTGCCTGCAGCGTGCGTCCACGGACCCATCAGCACGTACTGGTGGCGGCGGGCATCTCGGGATCGCGAACTGGTCTTGACTGTATTGACGTGGTCGAGGGTGCTTTTTGCGAAGATATCGTACCAGCCTCCTACGGCGCAAATGGGGACCCTGATTTTCGAGAGGCGGTCGCGTACGCTGCGGGCGGACCAGTAAGTATCGTAATTTTGGTGCTCGACCCAGTCTCGCAGGTATTGGACCTTGAAGCCGAGAACGCGGTCCCATCGGTTTAGCGGTAGCGTCCGGTAGGCTTTGAGCCAGGCGGCGGAGTCCCATTTGGATATGTCGGTGAGTCTGTCGGAGGGGGTTGACACGAGAGTACCCCAGCCCATCATCAGGGACAGACTAAAGGCGCCGTCGATGTAGGCTATGTCACCGTGTGGATCGATTAGCGGGACGACCGGGAACATGGCTTTAAGATAATCGCCCGCCTCCGGGGCCGACGCCCACTGTGTAAAACCGACATAAGAGCCGCCTGCGGTGCCGATGGCGCCGTCGCACCATGGCTGATCGAGTATCCATTTGTGGGTGTCCAGGCCGTCGTCAGCCTCGTTTGCAAATGGCTCCCAAGGGCCTTGGGATTGGCCTTTGCCACGACAGTCCTGACTGATGAAGACGTAGCCATTGGCGGCGTAGTACAGGCCGTCACCGTGTTTTTCGTTTCCTTTGCCATAGGGGCTGCGCATGAGTATGACAGGCCACTTGCCCTCGGCTTTCGGCAGGAAGATATTGGCTGAGAGCTGCACGGAGTCCCGCATGGGAATCTTCACATCCGTGCGGACTTCGACTTCGTAGGTCTTTTCAGCCCCTGTGACGGTAAGTGTCGATATCAGACAGCAGGCAAGGGACAGTGAGAAAAACCGAAGGAGCGATCTACGCATAGTCAGTACCTTTCATTTTAGGTGGCGATAGCCTGGTCGGTGACTATTTCTACATGTGGATTCTACGGTATATGGCCGAAGATGCAATACGCTATCGGTGGGCGAGCGGTCTTGCGCTTATAGGCTCTAACAAAACATCCTGTATTACCGCTTTCACGGGAATGAAAAAAAGCGTAAGATAGGTATTATTAGAATCTCTGGAGATATGAGGCGGGTGGGCAGGTGAGAAGCTTTTTCTATCACGAAGCGGCCTCGATTTTTGGCGCACGAATGTTTTGCTTCTTTTCTGCTTCTTTTTTTCAGCGCACTCCATTATCTTTAATTATCTTATGTGGCACGAGCCCTGGTGGCTGTAACCTTGGAAGAGCAGGAAAATGGCAGAGACTCGCGAACAGTGGCATAGCAGGACGTCTTTCATTATGGCTGCGGTCGGATCGGCGGTCGGGCTGGGGAACGTCTGGCGTTTTCCTTATGTTGCATACAGCAGCGGGGGCGGGGCGTTTCTGATTCCATATTTTGTGGCGTTGTTCACCGCAGGCATTCCCATGCTGATACTTGAGATGGGGCTGGGGCAGCGGCTGCAGAAAGGTGCGCCTCTCGCTTTCGGATCGGTGCGAAAGCCTCTTGAGTGGTTCGGCTGGTGGGCGGCAGGGCTTAGTGCAGCCATCGTCATATACTACTGTACGATTCTCGCCTGGTCGTGGGTATATCTGTGGCATTCTCTGCATCTGTCGTGGGGCGATCAGCCTGAGACGTTCTTCGTACAGAACGTACTGCATCGCAGCTCCGGCCCGGCTGAAATCGGTTGGCCCGTCCTTCCGCTGGTGATCGGGATGGCCCTTACGTGGCTGGCGATCTATCTGATCCTGCGAAGGGGCGTGCGGAGTGTGAGCAAGGTTGTGATGGTGACGGTGCCATTGCCTATGGTGCTGTTGGCGATATTGCTGATTCGCGGGTTGACGCTGCCTGGGGCGATGGACGGAATTCGATATTATTTGACGCCTGATTTCAGCAAACTGAAGGATCTGAATATCTGGCTCCGCGCTTACGGGCAGATATTCTTTTCGCTTAGCCTGGCGTCCGGTGTGATGATTGGCTATGGCTCCTATCTGGGCAAGAAGGCTGAGATAACCAACAGCGCGTTCATTACGGGCCTGGCGAACTGCGGGACGAGCTTCTTCTCGGGATTCGTGGTCTTTTCCATGCTGGGATATCTGGCGAAAGTGCAGGGATTGCCAGTGCCTGATGTGACGAACAGCGGGACAGGGCTGGCCTTTCTCGCATTTCCAACCGCCATCAGTCAGTTGCCAGCCTTCAATGTTCTGTTCGGCGTTATCTTCTTCGTTACGCTGCTGACGCTGGGTATAGATTCCGCCTTTGCGCTGCAGGAGGCTTTTACTACCGGCTTCAACGACAAGTGGCGCATCCCACCCGAGAAGCTCGCACGCTATTTCGTACTGGTCGCGTTTCCTCTTTCACTTGTTTTCGTTACGCGAGGCGGATACTTCTGGTTCGACATCGTGGACAAATGGATATGCGACTTCGGACTGGTCATATCGGGGCTGGTGCAATGTATTGTCGTCGGCTACCTTTATCGGGTCGGAGAGTTTCGTGATTATCTCAACTCACAGTCGGAGGTGCATTTGGGCAGGTGGTGGATCTGGGCGTTGCGGTATGTCACGCCCGTTATCCTGCTGGTCATACTCGCGGGCAACCTCAGGGATGAGATCACCAAGGGATATGAAGACTATCCACGGTGGACCACGCTGATCGGAGGCTGGGGGACGTTGTTGTTTTTGGGCGTTCTGGGATATGTGTTGTGGAAGCGACCCTGGAAATCTGAACATCTGTGAGGGTAATTCATTATGCCTTTATCTGCATGGATAATGTTTGTGTTCGGCTGCGTGGTTTTGTATGGCGGGCTCGCCTTGTGCATCGGAATCGCTATTCGCAGGCGTTCGAAATAGCGGATCGAGCCGGAGGCTGATTTCGGGCGGCCTGAGTGACACGGGGTGCCTACGTCATTCCGAGCGCAGCCGAGGAATCTGGCAACGCACTGGTGACATACCTGCAAATTTGTGATAAAATCTCTGATTCTAATACCATATTTCTCAGCTCAGCCTTCGGCCTCGGTCGAAATATAAAGAGCGCGTTCGCCGTGCTCACTCCGGTTGAGATAACAAAGAATGCGAGTTAGTCGAGCTTTCTGAAGTTGACTTCCATTACGCTGAGGCGCAACAGGTGGTGTCGGAGTCTGATCAGAAAGCGTTCATAATTTTTCGAGTCTTTCGGCGACCATGCGATCTCCGCCAGCGCTACGCCGCGGGGATAGGCCATGTACTGGAGATGCTCGGGGGTGGAGATATACTCGCCCCACAACTGGGCCTGGACGCCGAGGATGTGTTTGACCTTATCGGGGGCGACGGCTTTGGGGACAGGCTCGTATTGGTAGACTTTTTCGAGGGGGACAAAGCCTCCTATGGCTTTGGGCTCCTTTTCGGGAGGGCCCTGGTAGTAGTCGAAATAGGTGTGCGAGGTTGGGGCCATTACGACGTCGTGGCCTGCGTTTGCGGCGGTGATTCCGCCCTGTTCGCCGCGCCATGACATCACGGTTGCGCCGGGAGCGAGGCCTCCCTGGAGGATTTCGTCCCAGCCGAGCAGGCGTCTATTGTGTTCGGCAAGGAAGGTATCCATCTGTTGAATAAACCAGCTATGAAGCCCGGCCTCATCCTTGAGATTCAGCTTGCGGATTAGTTCCTGCATTTCTTCGCTCTGCTTCCAGTGGCTGGTGTTCGCCTCATCGCCTCCGATGTGTATGTATTTTCCGGGGAACAGTTGCATTATTTCGGTGAGGACATCCTGCAGGAAAACGACGGTTTGGGGCCTCGGTGCGATTACATATTCGTGTGCGGTCCAGCGTTTATCGGGGGCAAGGGCGCTTAGTTTTTCCGGGTATAGAGCGACTTGGGGGTAGGAGACGATGGCGCCGCCTGTGTGGGCTGGCATTTCGATTTCTGGCACGATGGTGATATAACGATCCGCGGCGTAACGGACGAGCTTGCGAATATCGTCCTGTGTGTAGAACCAGTCCGACTTTGGCGAACCGCCGTGATGCATTATCGTGAAGTTCATTCGCGAGCCTGTTTGGGTGAGTTGGGGGTATTTTTTGATTTCAATGCGCCAGCCGTGATCGTCGGTCAGGTGTATCTGAAGACGGTTGAGTTTGTGCAGGGCCATCAGGTCGATAAACTGCTGGGCGTTTTCTCTGGTGATGAAGTGTCTGGCCGGATCGATCAGAAGGCCTCGCCATTCGAATCGGGGATAATCGGTTATATTGACACAAGGTATGGCCCATTCAACTTCATCGACTTTCTGTTTGTTGAAAATAGCGGGAGGCAACAATTGCCTTAGTGTCTGGATGCCATAGAACAAGCCTGCGGGTTTGATTGCGCTGATGGTAATGGTTTGAGAAGTCACCTTAAGGGTGTAACCTTCGTCGCCAAGTTTGTTTTTCATTGAAGATTCGATATTCAGCCGAATGCAATTTTGCATGCTTTGTGAAACTTCGATCAGGTTCAGGCGAAAGCCCATCGCTGGCTCCAGGGCGTTTATGAGTTTTCTCGCCTCTGCAACAGCGATGTCTTCGGCTACGATCTTTGTTGAAGGCGTAATAACAAAGCGACCAGCCGACTGTTTGATGGAGGCAGGCTGGGGGACGATATTTATTTGTTCGTTCATCTGTGCAGCCATAGACGCGTTTCTCGAATAGCAAACGGTTATGCTGATGATGCTGAGCACTATTGCGAGTAGTTTTTTGTTCATGTTGTCTCCTATTGTTTTACTCAATCGGCAAGGCTTCGAGAATTAGGGCTTCAAACGGGGCCAGGTCGAAATTGTGTGGCTGGCCTGCCTGGAGCATTAGGGTTAGAGATTGAGCGTTATCCTGTTTCAACGGATTTTTCAGTTCGTAGCGTTGAGGGGCGCTGGGGGGCAGTTCGAATACTTGTTGAACGTCCACGCTGAAGCTTGTTTTTTTCTCGCTCGGATTTCGCAACACGAGGATTGCTTTATGGGGCGACCAAGATGCGTATCCATAAACTTCTGCGTTTCCGGGATCGCCTCCGATCCAGTGCACATCGACGAGCGTATCGGTATTTTCACGCGACCAGGAAGCGGCACGGGCGAGAGCGGCCCACATGGGCGGGGTCATCATCTGAGGGGTGACGTAAAGCTCCTGCAACTGGGTGCCAGATCCGAAGAGCATGTTAATTTCGTCGACGATGTCGCCGAGGTCGTTTGCCATACGGGTGGCGGTGCCGAGCTGGGCATAGCAGATGCCCTGTACCATGAGCGAGTTGAGCGGATAGAGGGGGGCACGGTGGACAATCATGCGAAAGGTTATCATGTCGCGGTAGGTGATCCATTGCTGCCTCATTGCCCCTGCGCCATGAAAGCCACAGTCCTGACCATTGCGCCAGATAGAATCGCCATAGAAGAGCCAGTACGGCGAGGGCCAGGTGCCCGTTGTGATGCTCAGATAGACGTCGGGGCGTATTTGCCGAAGCTCGGTGCACAGCTTGAGCAGGCCCTCGATGTCCGGCAGGAATTCGTCGTCGGCGCCGCTGCGGTCGTTGCCTATTCCGACTCCGTCGAACTTGAAGTAGTTGACGTCGTAGCGTTTTATCATATCGGCGCAGACGTCGCGGAAGCGAGCGTAATATTTCGGTCCGGCCAGCGAAAAGCCGTTGCGGTTGGTCTCGAAACCCTGTGTCAGGCCATATTTCATGCGTTCGGCTTTAGCCTGGCCATAGCCACCCCAAGGTGAGAGCCACACACCTATCGCGGAGTTGTATTTTTTCGCAGGCTGCACGAGCGGGGTGAAGCCGTTGGGGAATCCTTTGTGGAAGCCCCAGAGCGTCTCGTTATCGTCCCAGCCATCGTCGAACACAAACGAATCGAGATTCACGCCGTGTGCCTGAGTGAGATTTTTGCCGAAATTTTCGATGACGTTGAGGCATTGCTGCTCGTTCATCTTGCGATCCGCCCAGGCGATGTCATACCACGAGTTGTAGTGCAGGAAGGGCTTGAAGGGCCTGGGTCGCTCGTATTCGATGTAACAGGCGAATGCTCTGCGCAGTTGGCCCTTGGGGGCGATGCCGATTACAGACGATTGAGTCTGGGTTTGGTTCGGACGGAGTGTAATGTTGTGGGTAAGGGCACATCTGGATACGGATCCAGATTTCTCCGCTACGTTCGCTTTGCTCACTCCGGTCGAAATGACAGGAAGAGCTTCGTTGGCTTTGGTTGGAATGACAGAAAGAGCGTTGTCGGCTTTAGTTGGAATGGCAGAGAGGATGTCTTCAACGGTGCTTTTTGCGTTGGGATGCTCGCAGGCGAAGAACATTTGGGCTGCGACGATAGGCGAGCCTGCAACGCTGCCGACGACCTTTGCATCGCGGCACACAAAATCGGTCAGGATGATTTGCTTGATCGCAATCTCTTTGCCAACGGCTTTGATGGTAACGATCTGGCGGATGTAGTTGGAGCCATCCCGGAGAACGGCCTGCCAGTGAATGTTCAGGTCTTCCTGCTTATCGGTAAAAGACAATGAGAGGCACTGCCCGGCGAATCGATCAGACAATCTCAAGGAGCCGGGCTTTGGCGACAGTTCTTCGATGTGGGGTTTACCGGTTATTTTCAGATCGGAAGCCTTTAGAGTTCGTTCATCTTCGAGGATGATGGTGAAAGCTTCGTTGCCTTTTATGGTTTCGCCTGAGAGCTTGTCGGTTGCGGCCCATGATTTCAGGGGTGTCTCTCCCATTCGCCATGTTACGGCGATCACGCTATTTTCGAGCGTGGCATTATCGCCGACGATTTGGGCTTTCGCAGAGCCCGGGGCAGGCCCTGGGAATTGCAGAGCAGGACCGGTGCTCATTGAAAGGCCTGTCGCCACCGCAGCCGGCAGGGTAATTACTAACAAAGCAGCGAAGGATGCGGTTACCTTTTGTATGTGCTTTCGCATTTCTGTGCCTCCCGGTATGCCCTGGGGCGGATGTCCCGGTCCTCTGTCGTTGGGCTTGTAAGGCTCGTGTCGTGAATACATTTACTCAATACTCTTCAACAACACGGATAATGGTTTCATAATTCTGCATTGTACGCAAGCTAATCTTTCTGCCGTAGGGGCTTGCCGAGGGCATTAGTACGAAGCCTCTGCCCTGGCCTGCAGTTCCTTCTGCGAGAGTGTTTCGAACGAGAGTTTCGAACTGATTCGGTTCCATGTTTTCGATGTCGGCGATTTCAAGGTTGCCGAACAACACGAGGTTTTCGCCATACTTGCTGCGCACGAATCCAAGATCGACGTCGCCCTGGGGGGGCGGCTCTATCGGATCGATTGCGTCGGCGCCCATTCGGATAACTGACTGGAGGATATTGCAAATTTTGCCATGAATGTGAATGCGGGCGAAGCCGGCGTGTTTATGGATCATGTCGATCATCGGGCCATCGTAGCGGACTACATATTCGTCGAACAAGCTGGGCGGAAGGTATGGTTCGGTTGCAAACTCGGGACCATAGATGCGCCACAAATGACCGGGGAACAGGCGGGATGTCTGCTCGGTTCTGCGGTGGATATAGCGGGCGCATTTTTCCAGCAAGCGGTGACACAGCTTGTTTTCGGTCATGGCGAAAACGGTGAAGTCTTCCATGTTGAAAAGGGTGGCGACGGCGCATAACGGGTCTTCGGTGTCAACCATTACAATTCCGCGATTGCCAAGGGAAGTTTCCTCCTCGACCAATGGCGAGATGTCGATTGTCTCAGTGAAGAATTCGTCGGGCAGCTCCATGTATGCGTGGATATCTTCGGTGCTCTTGAGCAGGTGTTCGACGGTCCAGACCGTATCGATATCGGGGTCGCGGCGGGTCAGGGAACTCAATGTTACACCCGCCACGTTCAGGATTGTCCGCGTCATCAGGCAGCCATTCTCAAGGTGCTGCTCTGTTTTGCAGATATCGCTTTGGCATGATTGTATCGAATTGTCCCACTGCTGGTGTGATTGCGGTCTGATGGGGCTGCGCATGCGTATCAGGTCGGTGCGCTGCTCGGCCAGCTTTAAAAGGGCAAGCCAGGAAGGATCGCTATAGATGTTGAACGGGTCCGGATTCGAGGGGTCCATTGTCAAGCCACCGATTTCATAGAAGCTTACGGCGGGACGATCTACGGGGTCACCATTTAATGTGGCGAACAGTCTTTCTCGGCTGATCATCATAATTGCATGCTTTAATACGGTTCTTGTATGAATAATGCCTGCTCGGACACCGACAGTATACAGGCAATGATGGTCTTTGTCCTGGTTTTGGTTTATGCGGGACAAGCTTGGGGGGCTTTATGAAACTGGTGGAAGTGTGGCGTCGAATGGTATATACTTTCGGTGGACGAGATTTGATTCTCGGCTGGTGTGCTGAACTTAGGGCCATGAAACGACATAATTCGGAGATTTGGTAATGACTAATGTAAATCGCAGAGATTTCATCAAGGCGGGAGCGGCGGCCGGAATGGGTGTGGCCGCGATAAATGCAATCATGAACGGTGCGGCGAATGCGAGGGAGCTTTCAACGAGCCCCATGATAGAGTTCAAAGTTCCGCCTATTGAAAACGTTCGCATTGGGTATGTTGGCGTCGGCGGGATGGGTTCGGCTCACGTAGGGAACCTCCTGAAGATCAAGGGCTGTCAGATTGCGGCGGTCTGCGATATTGTGCCTGGAAAGGTCGAGCGGATTCAAAAGTCGGTACAGGGTGCCGGTTTTCCAAAGCCGGCGGGGTATAGCAAGGGGGACTGGGACTTCAAGCGTATGTGCGAGAATGAGGATCTCGATCTGGTCTACACGGCGACGCCCTGGGAGTGGCACGTTCCGGTGTGTCTGGCGGCGATGCGCAGCGGCAAGCACGCGGCGACGGAGGTCAATGCGGCCTTCACGACGGAGGAGTGCTGGGAGATGGTCGAGACTGCTGAGAAAACCCAGAGGCACTGCTTGCTGATGGAAAACTGCTGCTACGACGGACCTGAGATGCAGATACTCAATATGGTCAAGCAGGGATTGTTCGGTGAAATATTACATGGCGAGTGCGGGTATTTGCACGATCTGCGTGGCGTCAAGTTCGGTGCCGGCGGGGAAGGGCTATGGAGACGCGAGCACTCGAAGAAGAGGAACTGCAATCTGTATCCGACCCATGGGCTGGGACCGATCGCGCAGTGCATGGACATCAACCGAGGCGATGCATTCGATTATCTGGTTTCGATGAGCTGCAATTCACGCGGTTTGTACGAATACGCGAAAGAGCACTATCCGGAGAACGACCCCAAGCGGAAGGAAACCTACAAGCTCGGCGACGTCAACACCTCGCTGATTCGCACCAAGAAGGGCAAGACGATTATCGTCAAGCACGATACGAATCTGCCAAGACCTTACAGCAGGGACGTTCTGGTTCAGGGGACGAAGGGGATTGTCCGCAAGTATCCTGAAGGCAAGATTCATATCGAGGGCAAGAGCCCCGGGCACGGCTGGGAAGAGTTGAACAAGTACAGCGAGTACGACCATCCGCTATGGAAGGCGATGCAGGAGAGAGCAAAGGGCGCAGGGCACGGGGGGATGGACTTCATCGAGGATTATCGCCTTATCGAGGCGTTGAATACGGGCAGGCCGACGGATACGAATGTGTACGATGCGGTTGCATGGTCGGCGGTTGTGGGGTTGTCGGAGCAGTCGGCTGCGAATCGCGGCAAGCCTGTGGACTTTCCCGATTTCACGAGAGGACAGTGGAAGAAGCCGCGGAAACTGCACGTTATGGAATTCGAGGGATAGTGACTATAACCCATATCATGGCTGGCTTGGGAAGGATTCACAGATGAAGATTAGTGCAAGTTACTGGATGTTCGAGGGCGGGCTGGAGGCTACGTTGCCTGTTGCAGATGCGATGACTCAGGCGAAGGAGCTTGGCTTTGATGCTATCGAGCTTTGTATCGGCAGTCAGGGAGCGCTGACGCATGGGACAACACAGTTCGAATGTAAGCAGATTGTCGCCAAAGCGAATGAGCTGGGTATTGAGATTGCCGGCGTCGCCAGCGGTGAGAGCTGGGGGTGCTCGCCTTCGGATGATGATCCTGTCTTAAGGGCCAAAATCGTCGATTTCACGAAAAGGGCGCTGCAAGTGACCAAGTGGCTGGGGACGGATGCGTATCTGTTCGTGCCCGGGGCGGTGGATGTTTTCTTTCTCGAAGACAGTCCTGTGGTGCCTTACGACGTCTGCTACGAGCGAGCGAAAGAGGCTGTTGGGCAACTAATTCCGACGGCCGAGCGGCTCGGGGTGACTATCGGCATCGAGAACGTGTGGAACAAGTTTCTGCTCAGTCCATTGGAGATGCGTGATTTTATCGACAGCTTTGGCTCGAAAGCTGTTGGTTCCTACTTCGACGTTGGCAACGTGTTGTTGACGGGCTATCCCGACCAATGGATCAAAATTTTGGGCGAGCGTATCGTGCGGGTGCACGTGAAGGATTTCAAAAAGTCGGTGGGTACGGCTGAAGGATTCGTCGATCTGCTCGAAGGGGATGTTGATTTCGAAGCGGTTAAGAAGGCGCTGGCGGAGGTCGGTTACGATGGGTATGTCACTGCTGAGATGCTTCCGTATCGGCCGGGCAGGCCCGAGGAAACCGCTGAGGCGATGAAGAAGATTTTCAACCAATCCAACTGAAAGGAACATTAGGATGACAAGAGTTGGTGTAATAGGACTGGGCTTCATGGGCAAGATGCACTTTCGCTGCTATCAGGCGATTGAAGGCGTGCAGTTGGCTGCGATTTGCGATGTGGATAAGGCCAGGTTCGAGGAGACCGGGGGCACGGCGGGCAATATCGAAGGCGCCGAGGCTTCGCTCGATTTTACAGGGATAGGTCTGTATGACGATTTCGATACGATGCTGGCTGAAGCCAAACTCGATATTCTATCGGTGACACTGCCTACATACATGCACAAGGAGTATACGCTCAAGGCGCTCAACGCGGGTGTGAACGTGCTGTGCGAGAAGCCGATGGCGATGAATGTCGAGGATTGCGAGCAGATGATCGCGGCCGCTGATAAGAACGGCAAGCTCCTGCAGATCGGTCATTGCATACGCTTCTGGCCTGAATACGCCAAGACGAAAGAGATTATCGATTCGGGCGAATACGGCGGTGTGTTGGCGGCGACATTTCAGCGGCTGAGCCTGACGCCTACGTGGTCGTGGGAGAACTGGCTGATGGATGCGGGCAAGAGCGGCTCGGCGGCTCTCGATCTACACATACATGATTCGGATTTTGTACAATATGCGTTCGGCATGCCTGAGGCGGTGTTCAGCCGTTCGGCGAAGGGCCCTTCAAACGAGTGCGACCATATTGTCACGCAGTACATCTATGGAGATGGACCGATGGTCACAGCCGAAGGGAGCTGGTCGATGACTCCCGGATTCGGTTTTGAGATGAGCTTCAACATCGTTCTTGAAGGAGCGACAATTGTCTATGATTGCAGCCGGACGCCGGCTTTCAAAGTGTGTCCGGCCAAAGGCGATGCCTTCACTCCCGAGGTTGCTTCGGGCGACGGCTACTCCAACGAGATCGAACACTTCGTCAAGGCCGTTGGGGGCCGGAGCGTTCCTGAAATTATAACGCCGAAAGAATCGGTTGAGTCACTGCGGCTGGTGCTGGCGGAGAAGCAATCGGCTCTTTCGTGTCAGAAGGTCTCGCTGTGAGAATGTAACGGCGTATTTGGCTTTGTGAGCAGGAGAATAGATGAATATTGATCTTGCAGGTCTCGGATTCGGCACTAACTTCGGTGTCCTCGACTGGATTATCGTCGTGGGCTATTTGATCGCCATCGTCAGCATAGGCGTCTATATTCGCAAGTACATCGCCAGCGCGACCGACTTTATGGTCGCCGGGCGCGGGCTCAAGACGTTTCTGGCAATCGCCACCATGATCGGCACGGAACTGGGCCTGGTGACAGTCATGTACTCGTCGCAGAAGGGATTCACGGGCGGATTTGCGGCGTTTCATATTGCCTTTGCGGCCGCGATAGTAACGCTGTTCGTAGGCCTGTCGGGCTTTATCGTCGTCCCATTGCGAAGATTGAAGGTTGTGACGATACCGGAATTTTACGAAAAGCGCTTCGGCAGAGACATTCGTATTCTCGGCGGGATTATACTGGCGCTTTCGGGCATTCTCAATATGGGCATGTTCCTCAAAGCCGGCTCGCTGTTCGTCATGGGTGTGACTGGGATGACGTCGGAGATTCATTTGAAGATCGTCATGACCGTGCTGCTGTGCATGGTTCTGTTGTATACGACGCTGGGCGGAATGGTTTCGGTTGCGATACTCGATTATATTCAGTTCGTTGTACTCTCGTTTGGTTTGGTTTTTGCAAGTATTATGTCGATCAGGCACTTGGGCTGGAGCAACATCGTCGATACGGTCACCAAAGAAATGGGGCAGAGTGGTTTTAATCCGTTCGATGAGGCAGGTTTTGGCTGGTCTTACGTGCTGTGGATGTTCTTCATGGGGCTGGTCAGTTGTGCGGTCTGGCAGACGGCGGTGATCCGAGCCTGCTCGGCCAAGAGCACGGGGATCGTGAAAAGGATATATACGCTGTCTTCGGTGGGGTTTCTGATTCGTTTTCTGATTCCTTACTTCTTTGGCATTTGTGCGCTGGTATTCATAGCGGGCAACCCGACTTTAAGAGGTGTGTTCCTTTCGGCTGAGGGCAAGGGTAACTCCGATCTGTCACTGACGGCGATGCCTTTTTACCTTAGCCAGATTCTTCCGACGGGACTGCTGGGCATTATATCAGCCGGGATGTTAGCGGCGTTCATGTCAACGCACGACAGCTATCTACTGTGCTGGAGTTCGGTTCTGACGCAGGATGTGGTTGCGCCGTGGTTTAAGAGGGATCTGTCTTCGAAGGCGAGGCTACTACTCACGAGGATTTTCATTGTCGGCATCGGGATATTTATTTTAGTGTGGGGATTGTGGTACCCGCTGAAACAGGACCTGTGGGACTACATGGCCATCTCGGGCGCGATATACTCCATAGGCGGTTTCGCATTGCTGGCGTTCGGATTGTACTGGAAACGGGCCAGCAGGACAGGGGCGTATCTGGCCTTGATTACAGGCTTTTTTGCTTTGCTGGGATTGTCCAAAGTTCAGGAATTGTGCTCCGGATTGCTGGGGCCGATCAAGAGAGTGTTCGGGGTCGAGGGGGAAATTTCCAGTGCAGTAGTCGGGCTTGTTGTGCTGGGACTTGCGATTGTGCTGATGATCGTTGGTTCGTTGATATTCCCTGATAAAAAACAAAATAGTTATCACGCTGAGCGTGAGGAGGCATGATATGAACTGGGTTAGCTTCTGGTCGTTCTTTTTCTTTCTTAGTCTGGCGTTGTTTACCTGTCTTGCGGTGGTCGTGACTATAGGCGGATTCTTCGACATACGCTCGCTGTTCAAGGACCTTTCCAAGGCCAAGCAGGAGGCGCAGGAAGCCTCGAAGAAAGAATCCCCTTGAGAAAATCAAAGATCAAAAATCAAATTGCAAAATTACAAAGTAAAATTCAAAAAAGGGCTTTAGTATTAAGCACGAAGTACGAATATCAAAATCCAAAATAATATCGAATTACCGAAGTTCTAATTTCTCAAACAGCAAAGCCTGCATGTTTGGTAAATTCAGTCATTTGAGTTTTGTATTTATTTAGTATTTCGTGCTTGATGCCGGCAGGATAATGGAAGTAACTTTGGAACATCCGACCAAGACGAGCGTTCCGCTGACGAGGATTCAGAAGCTTATCGGCAGGCGCATGATGCTCTCTAAACAAACCAAGCCCTGTTTCTATCTGGAATCTCATGTTGATGTGACGGACTTGATGGGGTTGCGGCCCAAGCTGAGGAAATCGCTCGGCATCAGGATAACGAGCAATACGTTTTTCATTCATGCCCTGGCACTGGCTGCCAAGCGTTACCCTATCGTGCTGGGCGCCATTCGTGGAGAATATATCAAGATCGCAGAGGTCATAAACGTGGGCTTTGCGGTGAACACGCCCCAGGGTCTGGTCGTTCCCGTAGTGCGAAATGCCGACACGAAGAACCTCAGCGAGATAGCCCACGAGGAGGACAAACTGACCACGAAGGCGCGCAGCAACAAACTGACGCTCGACGAGATCGAAAACGAGACGATCGCACTGAGCAATCTTGGCGTCTACGGAACCGATTCGTTTTTAGGAATAGTGCCGCCGCCTGCCAGTACGATCCTCGCCATCGGCAACGTTATCAGGACGGCGGTCCCTATCGGCTCGGAGATCGTGCCCCGCAAGCTCATGAGCCTTACGGTGGCGGCGGACAGACGCGTATTGAGCGAAATCTACGCAGCAGAGTTCTTCAGCTATCTAAGGGGGCTGCTCGAAAATCCACAGCAATTGACTTTGATCTGACTCTGGAGGAATCAAAAATGAGACGTCGTTTTTCAATTTGTATTGTGTTGGCAATCGCAATTCTTTCAACCTCACTGTCATTCGGTGAGCCGAAGACCGAGCTGCTCTGGCCCGATGGCGCGCCTGGGGCGAAAGGGGACGCCGACGGCGATAAACCCAGCATCACGATTTATCTGCCCCCGAAAGATAAGGCTACAGGGGCCTCGGTTGTGATATGCCCGGGCGGGGGCTACGGCCATCTGGCCATGGATCACGAGGGACACCAGATCGCCCGGTGGCTCAACTCGTTCGGCGTGGCGGGATTTATCCTCCAGTATCGCCATAGCCGCAGCGGTGCGGGCTATCAGCATCCGATGCCTTTGCTCGACGCCCAGCGCGCAATTCGGACCGTTCGCAGCGGAGCCAAAAAGTGGGGCATTGATCCCAGAAGAATAGGCATACTTGGCTTCTCTGCGGGGGGACATCTTACTTCTACAGCAGGGACGCACTTCGACGCGGGCAATCTAGACGCCAAAGACCCTATTGATCGCGTCAGTTGCAGGCCTGATTTCGTGGTTCTGATCTATCCTGTTATTTCGTTGACCGAGGATTGGACACATGTCGGCTCGCGGAACAACCTGCTGGGCAATGATGCAGATGCGAAACTCATCGAGAGCCTCTCCAACGAGAAACAGATTACGCCCCAGACGCCTCCAACGTTTTTGGTGCATACGTGGGAGGACACGGTTGTGCCGGCGGAGAACAGCATACATTTCTACCTCGCGCTGCGAAAAGCCAAGGTGCCCGCGGAGATGCACATCTATCTCAGGGGACAGCATGGCTTCGGTCTCGGCAAGGAAGGCATGGCAGCCGCGAGCTGGCCCGGACTCTGCCAGGAGTGGATGAAGGCCCAGGATTTTCTGAAAAAAGATTAGCCGAACTTGGATTAGCTTTTTTAGGTTCTTTCGAATAATGGGTAGGTGAGTTTGGCGAAAAGAGACATTGCCTTACGCTTAATGGGAAGAAATACGTAATTTTATTACATGCCCTAAGAAAGTTTTCAAACCCTTGTGCGTATATTGGATAGCAGGTCTCTGCAAGCGCATTAGTCTTGCTTGAATATTGGATACCGACAACCTATACGCTGCGGCAGACCGGTGAGGCGGCGATTGTCGCTGGACCAGAGAGGTGTTATACTGAGCTGGCATTTTCTTAGAAGCTCTTAGTGTAATTCGGCAAGACATTTGCTCTGTGAAAGGAAATGAACCATGACTGCGTTGGTTATTTATGGCCTGATCACGGTTATTTGCGGTGTCTTTCTCTTTTTAATGGCCGCGTTCGGTGCCGACCACGACATCGATATGGAAGCGGACGTCGATTTCGATATGGACGTGGATACCGACGCCGATTTCGCCGGATTGCACACTGGCGGACCCGGATTCCTGAGTATCAAGCTGATCCTGATTTTCCTGATAGGATTCGGAATTTGTGGCTTTTTGTCCGTCAAATTCCAGAGCAACGTGCACCATGTAATTGCAGCGTTAATAGGAGGCGGAGCGCTTTGGTTCGTCAGCTACCAGGCCCTGAGCTGGCTCTATCGCCAGCAATCGACAAGCCACGTTAAAGGGTCGTCTTTCGTCGGCAAACAGGCCAAGGTGACTGTCCCCATACCGAAAGGCGGCAGCGGCGAAGTTTATTCTCAGATCGAGAACACCGCCAAGAGCATATACCTGAACGCCAGGTCGCAGGATACCGAAAAGCAATACGCAAAGGGCGAGGCAGTGACGATCAAATCCGTCGAAGGCAAGACGGCTATCGTAGAGTAAAAGTAAATAAGTGCAACGAAACTGATACAGAGTCTATTGGCGCCTCAAACGCCGGGAAGGAGAGACACAATGCTTTGGACACCTGTAATCATTGGGTTCGGGGTGATCGGTATAATCTCAAGTATACTGATTTTCACGAGGAACTACATCAAGGCTGCGCCGAACGAAGCCTTGATCTTCACCGGAAGACGACAGAAAGACACCGGCCGAGGCTGGAAGGCCGTCGTCGGCGGGGCCAAGTTCCGAATCCCCGTTCTGGAAAAGGTAAGCAAAATATCGCTCAAGACGATGAACCTCCCGGACGTGCGAGTGACTGAAGCATGGTCGAAGGAGGGCGTCCCCGTCACAGTCGAGACGGTCGCGAACGTCAAGATCTCCAGCGAAGAGGAAATGCTCGCGCGGGCGGTCGAACGTTTTCTGGATACCGAACCCAGGCAGATCGAGCAGATCATCAAGGAAACGCTCGAAGGCCAGCTCCGTGACATCATCGGCGTTCTTACTGTCGAGCAGTTGTACCAGCAGCGTGACATGTTCGTTCAGAAGGTTCTCGAACAGTCGGGCGACGAGCTTGCCAAGATCGGCGTGATCATCGACATTATCAACATTCAGGATATCCGCGATGAGAAAGGCTATCTCGAAGCTCTCGGGCGCAAGAGAACCGCCGAGGTCAAAAGAGACGCCGAGATCGGCGAGGCCGAGGCCGAAAGAGACGCCACGATACGTTCGCAGACAGCGATTCGTGAGGGACAGGTCGTCCAGGCCGAACAGGAAAGGCAGGTCGCCCTGGCGGAGAAAGACCGCGATGTCGCCAAGCAGCAGTATATAGGCGAGAAACTTAACGCAACCAAAAAGGCCGAGCAGCAGGGTCCATTGTCTGAAGCTCAGGCCAGGCAGGCCGTCGTGGTCGAAGAGCAGAAGGTGATGGAGGAGCAGCAGAAGGCGAGGGAACGCGTAGAAGCTGCCAGAGCCGAAGCCGAGGAGCAGAAGTACAAAGCCGACAGGGTCGTGCCCGCCGAAGCCGAAAGGCAGGCCGCCATTCTGCGAGCAGAGGGTGAAGCCGCTGCGATACTCAAAAGAGCCGAAGCGGAGGCCAAAGGCATCCAGCTAAAGCTCGAGGCCGAGGCCGAGGGTCTGCGGCAGAAGGCCGAGGCATGGAACGCATATGGCAAGGCCGCCCAGTTGAACCTTGTTCTCGAAGCGGTCAAGGAGGTTGCCGCCGACGGGGCACAGGCGCTCGGACAGGTCAAATTCGACAAGGTCATCGCTCTCGACAGTGGAGGCGATGGCGACAGCGCAGTCAATCGAATGCTGACCGCAGCCCCGGGTGGTCTGGTCAAATTCCTGGAGCAAATACAGGCCGCGACGGGCATAAGTCTTCCGGATCTCCTGAAGGAAGCCAGAGCTATGCAGGATAAGGATGCTGCTGACGACCAGATCGTTCTGGAAGAAGAAAACGCCGAGTCCGACAGGCCCGAAAAAAAGGAGAAACCGAAGAAATAGAATTCGGGAATATATGAACTCGGTCGGTTGCAGGAATTCTGCACAGGCCGGAATGAATATCTTCAGCCAAATATGCGGTGCGCCGTGGTGTAAGCCCCTCCTCTCCGGCTTCAAACACTCACGGCGTTCCGCCACTTGCTACTAAGAGATTTTAAAGAAACATTCTCGCGTTTTGTTGACATTCCCGCGAAAGTTTTTGTCATTCCCGCGAAAGCGGGAATCCAGACAGCTTTGTTAAAGCTCTTAAATCCAACGCAAAGGCTAAAATTAAGGTGAAAGACAACTGGAAATAAAGCATAAGACCGATTGCAGAGTATTGCAGTTTCACGAATAATCAAATACGATTGCAACAAATCAGTGCATTTGACGACATATATATAGGCGATTACGCCGGTTCATATGGCCCCTTCAGCGACAAATTGGAGCTTATGAGCCTTTGGGACACTATATCAACGAATAGAAGGGAACTGCGATGTGGACGTCAAGCAAGATGATAGCCTTATATATAGCCATCGGCGTAGGTGTTGTTTCGGCTATCGTGCTCTTGGTCGCACGCAAAACGATCAGGACCAGAATGGGCATGAAGCGGACGCTAACCAATGATCCTGACATGAACGACTGGCTCATCATTTTCAACTGGACCCCCAAGATACTTTATGTCCCGACGATGGCGGTCTCCGTTATAGCCTCGATCCTCATGTTCCTTAAGGAAGCCGAGCTTTCAGGCTTCGCTTCCATAAACGCCGAGATCATCGGCGGGGTGTGGTTTGGGGTGTTCTTCCTGAATTTCCTCATCGAAGAGTACAGCCTGAGCATCAAGGTCCTTCTGATCGGCGTAGTCAGTATTGGCTGCCTTCTGCTCTGGCTCAACCTGCTCGGCTGGGTCGGTGGCTTCCTTGGCCTCTTCCGAAATCTCGCCCTTTCCATCAGCGGAACAGGCTACCTGCTGGTTGCACTAATGGGCCTGCTAACTATCGGCATCTCCTGGCTCAAGGGGCTCTTCTACTATACCACCATCACTCCCAACTATCTGAACATGCAGGAAGGACCAACCGAGAGCGGCGAGCAAATCGGCAGAGAAGACTACAACTCCAAGATAGACACCTGCGATTTCCTCGAAAGACTTTTTGGTTTCGGAAGAATCATCATCACCTTCAAGGACAACAAGAGACAGCCTCTCTCACTGCTGGTCTGGAGAATAGACAAAAAATCGCAGACCCTCGAAAAGGTACGCGCCAAATTCGCCATCGACTATCCGCAGCAAATGGCCCAGATGTCGCCCAACCGACCAGGCGCCTCCCCGCTACCGGCCCCGAAGCCCTACCCTGCATCTCCACCCGAACCGCCCCAACCGAAAAGCGAACCCGCCCCGCCGGAGCAGCAACCGGACGATAACGATACGGATAAAGAATCCTGAACAAGGAAGGTCACCAACCTTTGTCATTCCGACCCTAACCCGAAGGTGCACCCTATGTCATCTCGACCGGTGGGCCGCTCTGCGGCCCGAAGTGGAGAGATCCTATGAAATGGAGTCCCGCAAGTGTTATTTCATTTTTTCGTCACATTTCTTTTTTCCTAACAGTGCATCTTTTTCCTTTGGGCCCCTTCGCCCATTGCTGAGGGGGCCGGAGGAAAAAAGATGCTTCCACTCTTATGACGATCCCACGGCCGGCGGCCTACGCTCCTATTCGTACTCGTCTCCAGGACGGCACACAAAACTCCATACAGGGAAAGCTCCTATTCTCTGCCTCGCGGTCTTGCAAACAAGCCGCATCTCTCCACTCAGGATACTTCCCGGATCAGGCCAGCCGTAGTGTCTGTCATAGCTAACATCTTTTCATTATATATATCAGGCTTCGAGAGCCTGCCCAACGCTCTGCTCGTTAAACAGCTCCCCGCTCAACAACATCGCCCGCATGATAGTCAAAAGTTTGCGGGCGGTAGCGACAACAGCCGTTTTCTTGCGTTGCTTCTGGCCGCATTCAACTCGTTCATAGAACCTCTTGAAGAAGGAACATTTTTGGATCGCCCGCCACGTGCTTTCGACTATCAGCCAACGCACTACCGACGGCCCTTCCTTGCTTATGTGTCCCAAATGACGCACCTGTCCGCTTTCATCCAACTTCGGCGTCAGACCGAAGTATGCCGAGTATTGCCTGGATCGTCGAAACCGATGCACATCATCAGTGTAGGCCAGGACAGCTTCGGCCGTACGAGGACCGACACCGGGAATGCTCATCAACAGAACTCCGCCCGGTTGACTATCCAGATACCGGTCCAGATAACTGGTCAACGACTTGAGCCGGCCATTGAGCTGATCCAACTCGTCAAGCAGACCTCTCAGATGAATCCGCCACAACTGCTCGATTGCCGTTTCCGTCCAGTCCCTCGCTTGCTGACGCATCCACGCCAGGTTGGCCAGCTTCCACCAACTGCCTTTGTGCTGCGCCTGCGTCAGGCCGTTGCCTTTGAGCAACGCACGTATCCGGCTCTTAACCGAGACTATACGATTGACAACCGTGCGTCGCTGCTGGATCGTAACACGCCACTGACGTATCTCCATGCTGGGGATATGCACCGCAGGAACCTCGCCGATGCTCAGCAGCACCGCCTGCTTGCGAGCGTCGATACGGTCGTTCTTCTTACGGGTCCGGTAGATCCAGGTCATCTTGTGAGGATTTGAGACAGTCAAAGTATCGACACAATCCCGCAAAGCATCGTAGCGATACCCGGCTTCTCCGCTGATCTCGAAGGTCAGGTGAACCTGACAGCCATCCTCTCGCTGTTGCTTGAGATACTTTCTCATCTCTTCGATGTCTGTCTTCATGGTTTGATACATTTCTTTTCGATCCCGCTCGACTACGCAGGCAACTGTCTTCTTGCTGTCGATGTCGAATCCGATATACTTGTCTCTCATATGAGCCTCCTTGGTGAAAAGGTTAATTGTGGCGTTTCTCTAACGACCACGTATAGTAACCTCTAAACCTTCATCACTGGAGGCTCCATTTTCATAGCTTATCTGCCCTCGAACATAAGTAATCCACCTCCGTACTCCCCATCCTTCGCTTGGGCTCCGCCGCCTGTAGTCATTGGGAGCTTGCCCCATAGGGGCTTGTCCCTCAGGGGCGCAGCCTTTAGCCCTGAGCTAAGCCGAATGACGAAGTTATCTAATACTCCACAAAAAAAGATGAAGAATATTTCAAAATTCGTACAACGCCGTGACGTTGCAGAATCTGCCGCTACTCTTCGTCCAGCCAATGCTGGGCCAGAACTGCAAAATCCAGCTCATTGACGATGCCGTCGCCAATTCCCGATATATCACAGACCGGGTCCCAGTTGGAATCTCCCGATTGACTCAGCCATGCCGAGGCCATCGCCGCGAAATCGTAGATATCAACGTCACAGTCCTGATCGAAATCGCCCGCAAGCGGCACAGCAAATGTCTCAACCACTAACTTTATATTAGGCACAGCATCACTAACATATATGCTCGGTGACGTCTGGCCCGACCAGTCCAAAGGATCGCCGTCGGCACTGTCTGAAAACGCCATGACAACGCGCATATCCCCCGTTTCGGACACCCTGCACATCGCGTCTGTAGACGCCGAATCGTTATTGTGACTGAAATCGATCAAAAGATTCTGCACGCCGTTGTAGCCGAATGCGTTCTGGAAGTCGAACCTGATCCACCCAACCGAATCGATCGCTTCATCCGCCTTATAGGCTGTCATCCATCCGCTCGACTCTAACGCCGGATTTTCATAGGCCGCGAGATTAGTGTGCTTGATACGGACTGTCCAGTTCTTCAGCGTCTGGGCCGGCATAGTGTGGAGGTTCAATTCAAGACCCGTGATTTTGCCTGAACCGCCAACCTCTTCCGCCGGGTATATCACCTGCGTCCTGCTATCGTGATACCTCGTCGTCATCGGCCACGACGCCACCGTATCGCCCGAAGGTGCATACACCCTGTAAGTGACATCAGTAACATCGATGCCGATAGTCCCTGTTTCGGAAACGCCCCCCTGTGGAGCCATCCCACCGTCATCGGCCACGAACTCGAACGAATCGGGCCCGCTGAAATACGAGCAAGCTAAATATTCCACCACGTTGCCGTAATTAACCAATGTGTACGGAACGGATGTAATTCTCCCCACCGAAGGATCTGTCAGCCTCCCGTGCTCAGGCAGTGACGTCACCATGTACGACAACATGCCCGGTGGATTTGGCAGCCCCTCGTCACCGGCTCCAAGCGTGACGCTCACCGCCTCCCCCGATACCGCCAGGACGCTCTGGTTCTGCGCATCAGGTGGAGCCAGACTGTTCGACACGAAGTTCACACCCCAGAGGTTGCCCGACGTCCCACCGTAGTTCACGGAGTTTCCGGTCGTGACGCTCTTGGCGACAAATGCATGTGGCGACTTGCTTGCAGTGAGAACTATCGACCTGTTCGAAGGCAGATTCGCCAGCGCGTATATGCCATCAGAGTTACTCTCCGAGTAACGCGTTGACGCTCCGGATACCGCCGCCTCGATCTGAACCCCGCTAATGGGATTGCCTGCAATGTCGGTGATTCGTCCACTGACAATCTCGCCCGATCCCGACTCGAATATGTTGTAAACACAAGAGTGAACGACGTTGAATGAATACAGTGACTCGATTGTCGGCAGCGCATACCATAGATCGTAGCGCCCGCTCCAGCCCATGTTGAGATGGTGATACAGTGTGGCCGAATCATAGCCATACCCGTCGCAAACTACGCTGTGCCCGCCGGAAGGACCATTAAGACCCAGCAGCACCGGACAGCCCGCGTCGAGATTCGTGTTGATCATATTATTAAACACCGCGCCGGGCACAGGAGTGCTCGAGTATATGCTGTTGGAGTAGCCGAACCTATCCCGCAAGCGCCCCGATGCCGCCGCCAGAGATGCCTGCGAGCCGCCGGAACTGCCTTGGGAATAGATGGTGTCAATCGCCTCAGCAACGTAGAAGCAAAACTGCCCGATGGCCTGCCTCTCGAGAAGATTGATCCCGAAATCTGGCGCCAGAGGCATGTTTGCCCAATCGTAGAATACGGCGGAATGCTCGTGATACCTTATGAGCTGCGCCATCGCCGTCGCCACACACCCGCAAGGATAATTGTTGGCGTCGCCCGCCTCATAAGGTGGCGTATAATAATTATAACAGCTCACTCCATCGGAATAGTCGCCCACCGTGAATTGCCCCCAGGTGCTCTGCACCAATGGTTCGATCCACAAATTCGACACATCCGAGACACTCATCAGCATCGTCGACGCGCCTGAGTAGCTTGTCAGCATATCCCATTTCTCGCGAGCCTCGAATAAGGCTTGCTGCTCGGCGCTTGCACTCGAGGGCTGAATCGCCCCCGACACATCCTGAACGCTCGCAGCTTGCTGAACCCGTGCGGGCACATCGGCCCCTACAATCTCCCAAAGCGGACTGTTATCGTCAACGCTGTACTTGCCACTGGCGGAGAAACATATAATCGGCTCGATAGTATCGTCGGCTGACACCACGACAAATCCGCTCGGCTCCAGTTCGACAACATAATAAACCGCTGTCCCCTGCGCATTTGAGAACGTCCTTACTGTTTCAATCTGATTTCCCAGCCCCGCATCCAACGGCAGCGGACTGATTGCCAGCCACCCATTAACAGCCTGTTCCGCCAAGCCCGCGCCGACAGGTTCCGCCATCGACTCAGAAGGGAAAAATAGAAGCGCAACCCAAAGCAACAAAATCGCCCGCAAGGCGAACCAATTGCAGAGTCTGTCCAATCGGATTATTGTCATCACCACTTGCTCCCTTAGCCACAGACCGCCCCATCCTGAAATGCAGAATCCCCGCATTTCTAAACATGATTATAGCCTTTTGGGCCCCCTATTGCAAGACAATTCCTCCCTCCGCAGCATCCGGCGTCCACATCTCCGTGCACATAGGGCGGATGAGTATTTCACACCGGTCGGGGGGGTTCTAAGATTGGACTTGATTGGATCCGTTTACATAAAACACTCTCACGGTCTGCCTATTCTGGATGTTGGTGCCTGCGAAGGTGTTCGGAGGAGCCGTTTACAGGACGTGGGGACAATAAATGTCCGAAAAAAACACTAAAGTACTGTCGAATTTAGGTGTTTCTGACTTGACAATGCGGAATTGATCCCCTATACTTACGGTTTAGTATGTATTGGATAGATCTCTGGTAGTGAACTAAGAGATTTACAGTTCGATCCGGAGAAGGCCTTGGTCAGCGAGGATACGCCTCGATCTTTGAGCAGCGTAAGGTGGGGTGAAAGAAAAGCAGCAAATATGCCATACGTTGACAATGCAGGGCCTATATCAAAGCATCTAACCTGCATTGCGAATACCACTCCAGCATTTCTATTTTCATCTAACCCGAAGGAGAAATACCGATGAAAAGCCGTACTTTGAGAAATGTCCTGATTTTAGCCCTTATGCTACTTGGTTTTAACCAGGTGTATGCCCAAACCGCCACGCCTCCAGCAGCAGGTGATGGCAGTGCGGGCAATCCGTACAGAATCGCGACCCTGGACAACCTCTATTGGCTTTCCCAAAACTCAGCCGAGTGGGATGAGAATTACATCCAAACCGCCGATATTGACGCCTCGGCAACAGCCACTTGGGATGACGGTGATGGTGGAGACGCCGAAGGCTTTTCACCGATTGGCAATCAACCCACACCATTCACCGGCTCATATGATGGGGATAATCATACAATTTCCAATTTGACCATCAATCGCCCAGGCACTGATCCGATTGGTTTATTTGGGTGCACAGGTATTTGTACCGGTGATAGTCCCAATGGTGCCGCCATTCAAGACCTGGGGCTAACGAATTGTTCGATGAGTGGATCTTATTTTGTAGGCGGTCTGGTTGGTATGAATAGCTACAAGAGCATCGTGAGCAATTGTTACAGCACGGGCAGCGTATCGGGAACTGGCAATTATGTAGGTGGGCTGGTTGGGAGAAATAGCCAGAAGAGCATCGTTAGCTATTGTTACAGCGCGACCAGCGTCTCGGGAGACGACCGTGTAGGCGGTCTGGTTGGGGACAATCGCCAGCAGAGCATCGTTAGCAATTGTCACAGCAAGGCCAGCGTGGCGGGAAATATTTGTGTAGGTGGTCTGGTTGGGGAAAATAGCCACAATTGCAACGTAAGCAATTGTTACAGCATGGCCAGCGTAACGGGAACTAACAATTACGTAGGTGGTCTGGTTGGTTCAAATAACCACACGAGCAACGTGAGCAATTGTTACAGCACGTCCAGCGTATCGGGAAATGGATATGTAGGTGGTCTGGTTGGGTATAATAGTCACAATTGCAACGTGAGCAATTGTTACAGCACGCCCAGCGTATCGGGAAATGGATATGTAGGTGGTCTGGTTGGGTATAATAGTCACAATTGCAACGTGAGCAATTGTTATACCACGACCAGCATGTTGGTAACTGGCAATTATGTAGGTGGTCTGGTTGGGTTGAATGAACACAATTGCAACGTGAGCAATTGTTGCAGCAGTGGCAGCGTGTCGGTAACTGGCGATTATGTAGGTGGCCTCGTTGGGTTGAATTGCCACAAGAGCAACGTGAGCAATTCTTACAGCACCACCAGCGTGTCGGGAACTAACCGTGTAGGTGGTTTGGTTGGGGGGAATAGTCACAATGTCAACGTGAGCAATTCTTACAGCACGGCCAGCGTGGCGGGATCTGAATGTGTAGGCGGTCTGGTTGGGTTTAATGGCCACCAGGGCAACGTGAGCAATTCTTACAGCAGGGCCAGCGTCTCGGGAGACGACCGTGTAGGCGGTCTGGTTGGGGGCAATTACGCGATTTGTTTCGTAAGCAATTGTTATAGCACAGGAAGTGTCAGTGGAACAGGCGATTAT
>CAZYMD010000014.1:0-39310 GCA_964649005.1 uncultured Pirellulales bacterium | reverse complement strand
GAGCAAAAGGAACTGGATGAAATAGCAATACTCCGCTTTACGCGGAAGAACGACCTGATCCTACAGCACAATGGAAACACAAATAAAGAAATGTAACCTGGAAATGCACCACACACCCGGGCAAACGGTGGGAAATCCAGATGACAGGTAGCCCGGATACAGGAGCATAAAAGTGATCAAGAAGATATTGATCCTGGCGGTAGCAGCACTGCTTAGCTTTGGCGGAGCATTTGCATTCTCGTGGTTCACAAAGCATCGTAAAGCAAGCCTGAATACAACAACACCTGAACAGGCAGCCGCAATGCAAGACTCCGACCAAACGATACCTTCGCCTCAGACTGGTCCCGACGGCAAGATCATAGGAAACGATGACCAGATCAGGAAGCAACTAAGCCAGGAGCAGCTCAAAGCCTTGATAGATGATGTTCGCGAAAAAATAGAGGAATACAACACAAAAACGCAGGACCTCAAGGTGCGCGAGGAAAGAATCAAAACGGCCCATGACATGCTGAAGAAAGACATCGAGGAACTTGAGAATCTGCGAATCGAACTCGCCTCGGCCATGGCAAAGCTCAAGACACAGCGAGAAGAGTTCGAGAAAGAAAGGATTGAGATAAACAAAGACGAAGGGAAAAATCTCGTCGCTATTGCGTCAGCGTACGACAAGATGGATCCGACCAGTGCCGGCAAGATACTCGCCAGCATGACCCAGGCTACATCAGGCAATTACGGCGACGCCGTCAAGATCCTGCACTACATGGGAGACAGACCAAAAGCCAACTTGTTGGCTGAATTGGCAACTACCGAGCCATCAATCGCAGCGTATTTCTGCCAAAAACTGAAACATATAGTCGAAGAAAAATAGCCATGGACATCGCAACTGTTATAGGAATAGTCCTCGGCTTTTTAGTCGTGGTATCCGCTATTGTCTCCGGCGGTGGCTGGCAGGCCTTCCTGCACATACCATCCATTCTCGTCACAATCGGAGGAATGCTGTGCTCGACGCTCATACACTTCTCACTCTCGCAATTCCTCGGTATATTCGCAATCGTAAAGAAAACCTTCATTACCAAGGTCCCGTCGCCATCGGAGCTGATACAGCAGATGGTCAACTACGCCGCCATTAACAGACGAGATGGAGCATTAGCCCTGGAGCAGGAAATGCACAGGATCGACGATGCATTTATGATCAAAGGTCTGCAGATGCTGGTGGACGGACAGGAACCGACGCAGATCAGAGACCTCATGGATCTGGAAATACAGTATCTGCAGGAACGCCATTCCACCGGCAAGAAGATTCTCGAATTCATGGGGGCCTCCGCTCCGGCTTTCGGAATGATTGGAACGCTGATAGGCCTGGTTCAGATGCTCAGGAATCTGTCTTCGCCGGATGCAATCGGTTCCGGAATGGCCGTCGCTCTGCTTACTACATTTTATGGCGCGTTCGTTGCCAATCTGATTTTTATTCCATTGGCGGGCAAGCTTGGGATGTATTCCAGGGCCGAGACTATGGCGATGGAAATGATCACCGAAGGAGTCTGTTCAATCGCACGAGGCGAGAATCCAACGAATGTACGCGAGAAAATGCAGGCGTTTGTCTCGCACGGCAGAAGAGAGGATATAAAGGCGACTGTCTGATGGCAAAGCCCAGGAAACAACAGATAGTGGAGCAGGAACCTGGCGCCCCGGAATGGATGGTGACTTTCAGCGACTGTATGACACTGCTGCTGACTTTCTTCGTTTTATTGCTGTCATTTTCATCATTCGATGACAAAGTCCATCGTCAGTTGCAAGAAACAATGTTCACCGATCTACCAAATATTTACGCGCAGGTCAAAAGGCAGAGGGACGCTTTAATCCAGGATGAGCAAATCAATCCCACCAAAGAGCTGCTGAAGGGCAGCGAAACAGAGACGCTGGTGCGCGGACCGCAAGGCAACATGAAGCAGACATCGAAGGTGAAGTCCTTTCGAGATCGCAAGGTATTCTTGATCTCTTCGGAAAGGATATTCTGGGGTAAAGGTACGAAACTCTCGCCGGAAGGACACGACATTCTCGCGACTTTAGCTAAATTCCTCGGGAGAGTACCAGGCCGAATAGTCATTAGCGAAAACGCACCGAACAGCAGGATTGCCAGCAAAACTCTCGGTTTGGAACGGTCGTGGGCCGTGATGGAAGACATGGTCCACAAACAAGCGTTCGATGAGAAAAGGCTCAGCATCACCGCAAACAGCACTATTCCCACAGAGAATGAAGATGGCGGAGATGAACGCCGGCTTGAAATCATTATACTTGAACGGAGTATCACCAATTGAGCGTAGGACAACAGATTGTTGGCGAAGGAAGTCCCAAGGTCCCAAGCTATATTGTCACCTACTCAGATATGGTGACATTACTGCTCACCTTCTTCGTGATGTTGCTGAGTCTTGCTGAGAGGCAGGACCCGGAGCTTGTCAGCAGTGGGCGAGATTCCTTCGTACAATCCATAAAAGGCTTGGGGCTCGGAATGTTCTTCGGCAAAGAACAGCATTATGACAATGGAGCGATCAAGCTGAGACACCCCGTTTCCAAGCCTGAAGATACCCCGGAAAAGGTGCTCATAGACGCGCAAGAAGAGGAACTGCGCCAGCTCTTCGAAGAAGTAGAAAAAATAATGACAATCAAGACATCACAATTGGTGGCGACGAAAACCAGCCCCACCATTACCAACATACACTTCAACTCCGGCACTTCCGATCTAAATGAATCGGCGAAAAACTTCCTGCTTGAATTCTGCCGCGAGTTGCAGAGCAGCGCAGGGGCTCACGAACGTAAGCTGTACGTGCTGGGGTTGGCTCCGGATGCGAAGACTCCGAAGCAGCAGTGGCTTTTATCGGCTCAACGAGCGCAGGCCGTGGCGAACTTTGTGAGCAAAACGATCCCACCAACGCTGCATTGGCCCGTCTATTGCTGGGGCGCCGGCCCGGGAGGTGATTGGACCAGCGAAGATAGCATGGCTTCCAAAGATCAGCAAATACTGATAGCAGTCCTAAGAACCACCGAATAGCCCCTGCGCAGCGTAAATACGCCACGATAGCGCCCGGCGGCAAAGGCATGTGTAAGGTTTTCGAACACCATGCCCTATCAGATTCTCCCACAGGCGTTAAAAACGCTTATAGAGAAGCAAGAACGCCCTTAGTCTACTCAGGCACGCGGTTTGCACATGGTAACTCCTCAGAAACTGTACTTGGGATGTATCTTGTTGCCGTGGCCGAATGTAGGATAAAGACCGTTGCCATTCTTGTTGCAGCCGTGATGGGCTTCGTGGTTGTGTTATGTCCATTCCAGCCGGCAAACGCTGCATCCGGGCTACAGAATACACCGTCCGAACCAAATTTGCTAACAGGCAAGGATCCCAACCTTATTACTCCGCAAAATGGCAATTATGGCGGAATGGAGCTCTTCCTGAAGATGATGCTCTCGGTCCTGCTGGTAGTTGTGCTGGGCATAGCAGCAGTCTATGTCTCCCGCAGACTCTTGCCGAAGCTCAAAAACCTGCCAGGCAGAAGGATCAAAGTCGTCGAAACGGTCCATCTGGGGCCACGCAAAGCCGTACATTTACTCGAAATAGACAACCAGTGCATACTGGTAGGCAGCACAAACGACAGAATTATAAAACTCGCAGATATCACAACTTCAAAAATGGATTTCTCTACAGCATATGCTGAAAGAATTGAGGATGGAAATGATCACTAAGTTTGCCAGGCTGTTCTTTCTCGTCCTCGTGCTGCTGCCGACCGGCTCTACGTTAGGTCAAACCAATGACATCATGAATAGCATTGAGATGCCGACGCTGGAGAACACCACAGGACAGACCCCAACCGAGCAAAATACAGTCCCAAGTATCACCGATCTAATGAAAGTGATAGACAAGGCGACAGCCGCAAGTGACCAGGGAAAAGACTGGACCACACCGGTCAAGCTTGTCATCATTTTCGCCGCTCTCGCAATCCTGCCGAGCCTTTTGGTAATGATGACTTCCTTCACCCGAATAGTTATCGTCCTCTCCTTCGTGCGTCGAGCCCTGACTACCCAGACAATACCTCCAACCGTCGCCATTATGGGCCTGGCGCTGTTTTTGACCCTCTACACGATGGCCCCAACTTTTGCGAGAATGAATGAACTCTGCATAAAGCCATACCTTGCGGATGAAATCAACTTCAATACCGCAGGGACCATTGCCAGTGAATGCATCAAGGAATTCATGCTCAGGCAATGCAGGGAGGACGATGTCGCACTCTTCGTTCAAATGGCGAAAATGGAGCGCCCAAAGAATGTGATGGAGCTGGGGCTGCACGTTGTCGTGCCCGCATTCATCATAAGTGAGTTCAGAACCGCATTCGAGATAGGATGCCTTCTATTCATCCCGTTTTTACTTATAGATATGGTTATTGCAAGCGTCCTGCTCAGTGCCGGTATGATGATGCTGCCGCCCGTCATGATTTCCCTGCCGTTCAAGCTGATCCTATTCATCCTTCTTGACGGCTGGGGCTTGTTGGCCAAGAGTCTGAGCCTGGGATTCAAATAGTACAATCGACCTCTAACAGAGAATTAGCTTATGGACAGCAGTTTCGTTCTTTATCTTGCACGTCACACTCTTGAAACAGGGCTCCTCCTGGCTGCGCCAATTCTGCTGACATGCATGGTCGTCGGCGTGGTTGTGACCCTGTTCCAGGCGGTCACCTCCATTCGCGATATGACCCTGACGATCGTGCCCAAGCTTCTGGCCGTCGGTGTAGTAACTCTTCTCTTCGGCGGGTGGATGCTTCAGATCATACTCAGGTTTTTCAACGAAATTTTCGGCTACATTCAGAACGTCGGGCAGTAACTCATGGAATTCATGATTGCCAAACTGCTCGGTTTCACAGCGGTGTTGACAAGAATATCGACATTCTTTGCTGTTGCGCCGGTGTTCAGTTGGAAGAGTATCCCAAACACCGTCAAGGTCGCCATGACGATCATGGTCTCGCTCTTCTTCTCTATGGCGGCGCCACCTCCGATCAATGGTGAACAGGTTCGCCCCATTGAAGCGGTGCTTCTGCTATGTAACGAAGCGATCTACGGTATAGCGCTCGGACTGATAATCACCCTCGTGTTTGCAGCGGTAAGATTTGGCGGCCGTATTATCGAACAGCAAATGGGCCTCACAATGGCCGAAATCCTCGATCCCCTGACCGGAGAAAGCTCTCAGCCGCTCGGTATGTTCATGGAAATGATGTTCATACTCCTGCTTCTCAGCGCCAATGGACACCATCTTCTGCTGCTTGTGATCGCACGCAGCTATGAGACATTTCCCGCCGGGAGCATCCCCACAATACCTATCCTCGCCGGCGGAGTTGTCAAAGCCGGTTCGACACTAATGATCGCCGGGCTGAGATTGTCTGCACCGATCCTGGGGGCCTTTTTGCTGCTGATGGTGACGCTGGCGGTGTTGGCGCGCGTCGCCCAGGAGATGAATATCCTGTTCATAAGCCTCCCGCTGCGAGTAGGCCTGGGTCTGCTGATGGCGGGACTGCTGTTTCTGCCGTTCCTGCAGGGATTTGTGACTGAGTTCGCCGACTGGATGGCTAAACTGCTTCCGATATAAAAAAGCAAAACACGAAATACTAATATCGAAATCCGAAACAAATACAAAAATTCAAATGACCAAAGGACAGAAACAGCGAGCGACTTGGCATTTAGGTCATTTGAGATTATTTCGAATTTCGCGCTTGTTATTTCGAACTTCTTCCGATGGTGCTTCGTCCACCCTTGGCGGATCAGATTTGCTCAAAGATACGTGTAACAGCTCCGATTCGATCCTGAGTGCAGAGACGTTGATAGGCAAACAATATGGCGGATAAACCGGCAGCAGAAAGGACTGAAAAGCCAACCGCAAAAGCGTTGGGCAAAGCCAGAGGACGAGGCCAGGTGCCGCGCAGCGAAGAGTTCTCATCTCTCGTTTCGATTGTGGTATTGGTGGCAATGTTGGCGTTTCTTGGATCGAGTCTTACCGAGTGGCTGCTTGTACAGACCAGAGAAGGTCTCTCCTGTAACACTTCCCTGTTCCGCAACAGCGGGGCCTTTCTGAACTACATTAACGGCAAAATTGTTGATTTCACGGTCGTGACGCTCCCGATATATGCTGCGCTCTGTGTTGGCGGCATATTCGCAGGCCTGGTTGTCGGCGGATTGAACTTCGCACCTGGGGCGGTGAAGATCAAATTCGAATCCTTGAATCCGATAGCAGGATTTGGAAATCTTGTGAATGCCAGGTCGTTGGTAAAACTCCTGGCGGCGATCGCCAAGCTGTTCTTAATCGGGCTCATCTCGTGGTACTACGTTGAGAACCGGCTTGAGGATTTTGCAGCACTGAGATGGGCATGGTCTCTTCGGATACTGACCATTATCGGAAAGCTCACGTTAGGACTCATGATACGCATATGCCTTGCGCTGCTGCTCGTTGGTATCGGTGACGTCATTTTCCAGAAATGGAAATACACCAAAGACATGATGATGACCAAGCAGCAGGTAAAGGAAGAACGAAAACAAACCGAAAGCCCGCCCGAAATCAAGCGTCACATCCGCAAGATGCAGCTCCAGATGGCGATGCAGCGCATGATGAAGGAAGTGCCCAAGGCCAACGTAATACTCGTGAACCCGACCCACGTGGCGGTCGCCCTGCGTTATGATGCAAAATCGATGGAGGCGCCGGTCCTCGTTGCCAAGGGGGCGGACCTTCTGGCTGAGAAGATCAGGGAAATCGCCCGGGCCTATGGCGTGCCTATTGTCAGAAGGCCAGAGCTGGCCAGAGCCATCTACTCAACAGTCAAGATTGACAACCCCATCCCCGATGCACTCTATGTGGCCGTAGCGGAGGTCCTGGCAATGATCTACCGTATGAAGCACAACAGACGATAAGAAGCGAATGTAATGTTGATGGCTATGAATCGTCTCGCTCCCTCTAATCCAATCCGGCGGCGATATTATGCCGATAGTATGATATAATGCCTATCAAGAGCTTATTATTCCAGCCGCGGCCATCTGGTTTTGTAGCAGGGCCAGCGTTCTTTCCAGGCGGGCGAATTTGGCGACCAATCTCGCTTCCCTTTTCGTCAGGCGGTCCTCTTCCTGCTCGATCTTGTCCTGCAGGGAATCGATTTGATCGCCGACGTGGTCCTGATCGACGATGACCGAGCCAGTGGTTGTCTTGAGCATATTGTCCAGGCGATCTTCCATCCTGCCTGTGAAACCCTGCTTGACCCGCACGGTCGCAGTGTAGACGCCATTGGTAGTGAGATCGACGCTCAACTGAAGGCCGTTCTCGGCATAGACAGGATAGCCGTTGGTATCGAAACTACCGTTGCCGGTCACGACGTTCCCGCTGTAGACGGCATCGCGGTATGTCGACTCGCTCGAGAGCTTCATCTGTGCGCCGGTTATGGCCCCACCGCTGACCGTCACCTGCACGTCGTACTCGCCTGCTGTCGTGTAATTGGAGCTGGCGCTGTAGAATTTCACCGTATTGCTGTTGCTGCTGCCGGTCTTGTCGGCTCCGATCAGATTCAGAACGCCCATGTAATCATTGGCGATGGCCTGATCGAATTCGTTCGTGTCGAGACTGAGCATGCCGTCCTTGTCAAGCTCCAGCCCGATGTTCAAAGGCGAGAGGAATGTGTCGATGTCCTGTACGAATCCCGCCGTCTGCTCTATAAGGGGCTCGCGAAACTGATATTTCATCGTATTGACGATAGAGTCGCCCATAAGAATGCCGCCGGTCTGGAGCACTTCATTATAGCCTGTCTTCTCTTTGATATAGCTGATGACGGAATTGTACGACGCAACCATCGAGTCGAGCTTGTCTTTGACCGATTGTATGTCTCTGGTAAGCGTAAGCTGCTCTCCGCCGGCGTCGGTCGTATCGTGCAGGTGCAATGACACTCCTGCGATGACATCATCCACGGTATTGGAGCTTCTTCTGATATAGCCGTCATCGCCTTTGGTCTGCTCGGCCATGACGTAGTTCGAACGAGCCGAGGGAGTCAGATTGGTCGGATCGATCGAGATCATCTCAACGTCGCCGGCGGTGTCCCGGAATGTGAATGTTGTTGAGCCGGACAGATTCAAACCATTGCCTCCGACCGCTATGTCGCCGGCGTTGACGTTCGAGAGCGCCTCAAGAGCGGACTGGATGTCCCCAACTGAAGCATTATATTGAATTGCCGCGGTTGTATGTCCGTCGTAGGTCAGCGTGAATGTCCCCACCGTCGCCACAGCCGTCGGGGTCAGCGTTTGTATCTCGGCGGTGGCTGAAGTGTTCGGATAGCCGTCCACCTTGATCTTCGAATCCTGGGCCGATTGCGTTTCGGTGAAATCCGAAGAAGCAAAGTTGGCCAGACTCGCGCTCGTCGAGCCCCCCTCGGTGGAGACCGCCATCGTGGGCAGAGTCAAAGTCGCTCCCGATCCGTTTGGATTATACGTTAGCGTGATCGACAAATCGCTGGACCCGGCCGTGTTGTCAGTCAGTATTATCCGGCCGTTTTCAAGCGTCGCCGTCGCAATTCCATCGAAAGCGTCGTTGATTTCCCCGATTAGATGCTCGAGTCTTGTGTTGGCAGTAATGCTGAGATTGACCTGGGTTATCGCAACGCCATTGCGGTCCGTCCCGGTTATCTCAATTACTTCCGTCCCTTCAAGCGTTCCGCCGAACTGATCGAGTCCCGAAATCTTCGTCGAGAGCGTCGCGTCGTCACTGTTCTGCGTTAGTTCACTATCGGCCTGCCAGAGTTCCGTGCTGCTCGGATTGATGCGGACATTGTAATCGCTGCCGGCGCTCTCGCCATTGAGCACCAGGTGATACTTGCCGCTGTAGTGGAGCAGGCTTGCCGTAACACCCGGATTGTCGGCATCGTTGTTGATCAATCCGACAAAATCCTCAAGCGTGGTGGTGGCCGTGGTTGTTATGCTCGTCTCTTTGTTGTTGTAGGAGTAGATAAAGGTCCCGGAGCCAACGTAGTCCTCCATGTATTCAACGCCGGTTGTATGAATAGAACGCTCCGCATTTGCCAGTTGACTGACGACGACCGTATGATTGCCCTCGAAGGAATCATTCGTCGCTTCGGCGGTAATAATATCACTATCGCTGGAAGATACGGAGAAAGCTTTTAGAACATCAGCACTGGAAAGAGATCGAACCTCTGTCCTGAGATTCCGTAACTTGCTCTCGATATTACCGAGTGCGTCTTTTTTCTCCTCCCAGACACTCTTGCGGTTATCCAGGGTAGTTAACGTCCTGGTTTCCACAGCCATCAACTGCTGAATGAGCGAACTGGTGTCGATGCCGCTCAGGAGTCCTGGAAGCTGTATGGTTGACATCTATCTGTGCCTTTCTACTGCGCTCTACGTTTCCGGGGGATTGTTACCTGGATGCGACATGCCTCGCGAGTCCGTAACGCCCCGTTTACGTTATCGTTTTAAGAATGATTTTCTTAATTCGAACATTTGAATTTACCAATGACTCAGCAGCGAAGCAGGCCATCCGAGGATGTTCGATGTCCGCCGTGGCGGAAAGCCGTCCGGAGGCAAAAGAAGCCGCTTGAATGCAAAGTCATTTTATTAGGTGCTCTTAAGTTGTGTCCGATAATTGACCGACTTTCCCTACTGTCACAGCCTCCTGCGTAAGGCGCATAAGCTCGTATCGGTACAAATCCCCGTATCTACGGTAGTATTCGCCATACTTAACCTTGCTGCTGTGAGCATGTCTGTAAAAGATATTCGCAAGAAACTCCACATACTGCCGCGTTGTCGATGCACCATCTGCCGATGCAGCGATCTGAGAACAAAGGACTTCCGCCGAATAGATCGATGTCATTTCATTAAGAGCCGCCGCCATAATCCGATCTCGGTCCTGAAACTTCTGGGAATTGCCCGATTCCAGTCGTCTATAGAAATAGACAGACGCTTCTTCGACTCTGTGGAATCTCAGATCCAGAGCATGCCGGCAGAGAAAGACGAAATCCTCGACCGTCTCCACTTCTTCGTACAGCCCGGTCCTTTCGAACAGCGACCGCCGCTTCAGACTCCCCGGATTCGGAATTGGTCCGAAGCCGTTGCTGAAGATAAATCCGGGCAGAGAGCGGTTGTCTGAAAAATCGCTGTATTCCCATAGCTGGTCAAAACTTTTTCCGTATTCGTCGACGGGAACGAGCTTTTGAGGGTAAAAATAATCGACTGTCGGATGCTGCAGAGCACATTTCAGCATTCTTTCGATGTAGTCAGATGCGATGAAATCATCCGAATCAACGCCCATAACAAACTCACCCTTTGCCTCGCAAATCGCCCTGTTCATCCCGGAGGCGAAGTTCCTATGCTCCTGCCATATGTAACGAATCCTGTCATCACGGAAACTCTCGATCATTTTGGCTGTGCCGTCGATGCTTCCATCATCCACGATCAGAAGCTCGATATCGCGATATGTCTGGCCAAGAACAGACTCTATGGCCTGGGCGATAAATCGCTCGCAGTTATACGTGACCATATAAACGGATACCAATACCCTGTCATGAACAGTCTGAGCCGCTGAGACCGCTGATTCATCTGTATTCAACATAGTGATATCCTCGCTTGATTTAATGGAATCGCTATTATTCACCTCACTGTTTCGCTCTGAAACTGCATCGTACCGCTCGGCATCAGGATTCCGCCCTTCTGATGCATTCTCGAAGAACTTATCGAACTCGATGTCAACATTCGCCGCCAGCCAAAGCAGGGGATCGTCAACAGGTCCTGATAACACATCATTGGGCGCTTGCAGCGATTCGAAGAATCCTCTCTCATACATTTGCCTGAGCAGCAAGAAATACTGTCCAACATCCTGATGATCGATCCGAGCCTGTTCGACCGCCTCGCGAAAGAGCCTTCTGAAATCGCCTCGACCTGCTTGGGCTGATGCAAGAGACCTTCTTTTTAGGGCGTTGATACGGGCCTTAACCCTGGACATAATGCAAACGTTGATCTTACTTTTAGTATGAGATACAGAACTCGGCAACTCTCTGTACAGATAAAAGCATTCGTCGACGAACCTGAGCTTCGTCACTTCCTCCATCCTGTAGATAATGTCCAGGTCCTCGGCGTAGAGTATATTCTCGTCATAGCCGTCGGTTTTTAGGTAATCACTTAGCTTGAAAGTCTTGAAGCTGCTGGCAACATTTATATCGAGACACGTCTTACCATCCGGAAGTCCGGCACAGAATCCCTTCTTTCTTGGCATAAGCTCTTCATCACAGAACACAAACTGTGAATAGATCAATCCGCAATCGGGGAATCTGACATGATGGTCATACATGCTCTCAACGGCTTCTATAGCGAGACAATCATCACTGTCAAGAATGCCAAAGTAATCCGAGCGTATGTCGGCTATGCCTGTCTTCAAGGCCGCGGTGTAGCCGCGATTGCACTGGTGCCGAATCAATCTTATCCTGCTATCGCTGAGAAAAGTACTTATTACCACCTGCGAATCATCCGTCGAACAATCATCGACGATTATCAACTCCCAATCATCGAACGTCTGACTGATGACTGACCTGATCGCCTGGCCGATGTATCCGGCATTGTTATAGTTCGCCATGATAATGGAGAACTTCGGCCTGGACCTGTCACACAATACCTCTGTACAGCCGGCCTTGGATTCAAGAACCTTTAGCTTTGTTGGCGAACCATCGTCGCCCTGTTTGATAATAAGCTCAACCTCCTGATGGCACGAATCAGGCACAAAACCAGAATTCTTCTCCACGTCAATCCGAAGCCCTTGATCGAACATTCCGGCCAGCCTCTCCGGCGTAAACCGTCCATCCGATCCACAACGATTTGAAAAAGTCGATTGAACCATATTGATTGGATTGCAGAAAGCTACAGAAGACTCAAAACACAACAGCCGGCTTCTGGCCTGAGCATAGAGATGCACGTTGGCCGCCATCGATGCTTCAAGCGTGTTGGGATTGCCGAACTGAATCTGTCCCAGAAGATCATGGATATCGCGAACTCGGTAAACAGAGCTTGACAGTTCAAGCGGATAGCCAAAGTCATATTGAGCTTTGGTCCAGTCGAATCCAAGCACACCGTTGCCGACGGTATCGAATGAAGGAAGTATCTGAGGGGCATTATGAGAATAGCAGTGAACCGTATTTGTCCCCAGACGCAATGAGAAGCCGATCGCCCCTGCGTTGTCTTCAAGGCTGCGAACCACATCAGCCAGCGAAATTCTCCTGACAAACATAATGTCGTCAACCATAAACAGCACATAGTCGAACCGGGCTATCATGTCGAGCAACTGTCGCCTGAAATCGCTCTCTTCAATAAAAGATACACAAGGGAAATGAGTTCTGAGCCTGTCGTATTGGCAGGCATGGCGACCGTCGGAAGCCTTGTACAGCACAAACAGCCCAATCTGGTCGCTGTCGCTGCAATGCAGGTAGAACGATTCTATAGCAGCACAAAGCTGCATGGCTCGATCCTTGCTGAAGAGCACGCCTGCAAAGTTATTCCGTATCAGATCGCTCAATTCAATACTCCAATGGGCTAAGGGACAACACACACCTGCAGCCGCCCCCAGCGTGCATATCGCACCGCTTGAATAGATTGACAATAATGTTCACATATTGCTGCGATAGGCGCCCACGGTCTTTCTGTTCGTCCTGACTCGAAGAAGCTGTTCCACAGTCCCGGCCTTCTCGGCGCCAAGACCCAGACACAACCCGTCATACAGCCGTTGAAACTCATCCCGCCTGCTCTCGAATTCGGCCGACTCGAACACGCCCGAATTCTTCATCAAATCAACCAGACAGCTTGCCCGCTCAACTAAAGTCTCAGCCTCGCGGATGTTGCCCTGCCGAATGAATTCCGCCTGCCTATCCAGCAAACGCTGGAACTCGGTCAAGGCGGTGCAGATGTCCCTACACTCCTTTTGATCCACTCCTGAGCGTTTGCTATTTGTTGCATTCATGTCGCTGATCCGGAAAACGCTATTGCAAAGTATTTCTTATCACTATCCCGACTCACGCCTGTGCCTGTGCCATCCTTGCGAGGCTGTGCTCGACCTCCTCCATGAGATTCGCCGCATCCTTATTGTTGGGATCAAGAGCAAGCACTCGAACAAGCAACTCTCTGGACTGATCAAGCCTGCCCTCCTTTGTGTGCAACGCAGCCAGGGAAAACATAACCGATACGTCACCCGGATGCATTTGAAGATATACATCGAGATAGTGGATCACTTTCGCAAATGTACCCATCTCGCACGACGTCTGAAACAGCCCCAGCAGCGCCGTAAGATTGTCTGTGTCAAGCTCCAGGCATTTCAAATACATCTCGAAGGCCTGTTTGTGATCTAACCGCTGCTGAGCAACCATCGCCAAACCTGCATAGGCCCTGGCGCATTCAGCATCGAGCCGACAGGCAACTCTGAATGCGATCTCAGCATCGTCCAAAAGGTCGCTCTGCAGAGCAACAACTCCGAGTCCTATATACGGACCCGACTCATCCGGCCCAGCGCTCGCCGCCTTTTCGAAGCACTGTTGAGCCCGCTGATAGTCGCCAACCGATGCGTAGCAATCACCAAGTTCCTGCAGAACATCATAGTGCTGAGAAACATTTTGCTGCTCAGAAAGACCATTTTGTATCATGTCCATACCGACCCTGTTCCTTCAAGTATTTGCATTGCTCTCTGTAGCAAATTAATTGCCAGTTCGAAGTTATCTGTTTTCCTATTGACTTTCGCCTCCAGCAGAAGCGTATCCACAATCGGCCTTCTCCTGTTGATCTGGCGGCATAGTTCGGCGGACCTGTCGTATTGGGCCGCCTTGAAGTATGCTTCTGCCGTAAGAGCATTCAGCCACAATCCGTTGCCATAGTGCTCGGACGCATATTCAAGAATACCGGCCGCCCGGCGCCAGTCGCTTTGCTCGCCGGCCAGCCTTGCCTGGGCAAGGGACTGATCGAGCTGGAATGGTATTTCTTCGGGCGAAACACGTCTGATGGACACCCCGCAGGCCACCAGAGAATCACGAACGGAAAGATGCGAGAATTCCTTCCGAGCGAGTCGTAGTTCATCAGTCCTCACAACAAAAGCCCAAAGCTGCTCCGTGGCCCCTTCGAGCTCGAACGCACAATGATCGGCGAAACCGCTCACAAGTGGATATAGTGATTCCTCCAGCCACAATTCGCCCACCGGAAATCCGCATGGAACCACAGCGGTATATTCACCTTCACATCCCGCCAGGGCCTCATCAATCCGCCGCTCTTTCAATTCACCCACACTCACGGGAACGGGTACAACATTCGGCATCTCAATATTAAGTGTCGCAATCTCGGCCGCCGTCAGTGGCAAATAAACTTTATAGGGGTAGAACGTATGCCGCCAGATGGAGAGCATGGTCTGCCTGGCCCGTTGATCGAGTTGCTCTGTACTGAGGATAATTGAGACGTCACCAATCATAGGCCATGGCTTGGATGGACGAGAGGTTCGTATTGTCATAACGTTGCGGAGGTAGTCATCCTGGTTTCGCCGTCGAATTACTGAAATCCTGTCACACTCCCCTACCGGGCTGAAATACTCACCTGTGATCTCACAGACGTGATGAAAATCAGAGAAAAATGACGCCCTGCGTGTGAAGTCCCAATCGATCAGAACATCGAGATTCTCGTTGTATGGCCCTGTCTTGTCCAGCAGATCACGATGATGCATCAGACTCACGTGCAAAGTATGATTGAAATAGAGCATAACGAACCTATTGAAGTCCCGGCTGACTTCAAGCACCTTGCCCAACACCTCTCTGCCGCCGTCCGGCTTAACGCGGCAGTACGTTCGGTACAAGTCACTGTACGCCACCTTGCAATCCGTTCGCCTCTCAAGGCAGCCCACCAGAACACCCACATGATTTGAATAGTACAAATCATCATCGTCGAGATAGGCTACGTACTTACCCTTGGCCAATACCAGCGCCTCGTTCAGCGAGAAGGCCTTGCCGCGATTCTCTTCTCTGTCTATCAGGACGATTCTCGGATCGTTGAAAAACCCGACAATGTCCTGAACACCATCTCCGCCATCCCTTATGACGAAAACCTCAATATTGGCATACCGTTGACGCAAAACACTGGAAAGTGCTGCAGGCAGGGTCCGGCGTCTGTTGAACGTCGGAATCAATACACTGACAAGCGGCCCGGTTTTCATCTCAAAACTACCCGCCATCAAGTGGGCCTCCGACGTTCACTTGCCAATACAGAATCACTTAATCCCCACGTTTTGAAACGCAGGCATGCGGAATTCCCCGACCGAACTTATGTTTATAGCCGACCGACCAGACCCTGCTCCAATCTCATTCTCCAGTCTCGCAAACAGCTTGCCGACACTGCACAGTTGACGTGTCAGCGAATATTTCTCCTCAACGAACTTACGGTACCTGTGCGGCTCGTACTGATCCGAAATAATCTGCTCGCAGAACTCTTCCGCTATGTTGAACAAAAATTCCCGAGGGAAAATACATTCAGCCCCGAGAAAGTTATGAATTACAGGTTTGAGACCGCACGCCATTGCCTCGAGTACACCTACTGGTTGTCCCTCGCAGACCGACGTCAGAATAATGAAGTGCTTGTCCTGTAACCAACTGTTTACGTCAGACTGCACGCCATCGAAGAATACTACATCACGTAATCCCAGGGTATCGACCATATGCATCAGGTACTGCTCAAGTACGTCATCCTGAAAGTCACCCGCAAAGAAGAGGCGATACTCCGGATCGATGTAATGAAGCTTTTGCATGCACTGAATTGCAAAAGCCGGATTCTTCACCATTCTGAGATTGGCCAGAAAGGCGATATTTTTCCCACGCGGACGTTCTCTGAATTCAAACCTGGAAAGGTCAACACCGTTGGGAATCACTTCAAGTGAGGTCTGACTCTCAATAGACGGCACCTTATCTTTTAATGCCTGTATTGTAACTTCATTACCTACGGTCAAAAGCACATCGATGTTTTGCCAGTTAACCTTTTGTGGCCATTGCTCATAAGCTTCGTAACGGTGCAGCCTAACAATTGTCTTGCACATCTTTGGCATTTTTGATGCAGCCACCGCAATGTTGGTGCACCATTCAAACCAGCAGATGTCGCACCATTCCATCGCTTCAGGAAGTCTGGTATCCGTCCCATCTGAAAAAATCCTCACTTCAAATCGTTCCTCGACGAAACCAACAATATCGTTGAGAAACGTCATACCGTCACCACCGCAGAAAAAGGCCACTTTCGGTCTCTTCGAACGAATCACTTTTATCATCGGCTCCAAAACGGCTTGCCCAGGCGACATCTGTAGCGAACGCAACAACATCTCCACGGCATTTGCCTTGTCATCCTGCTCAAGAAACACGTTTGCAGCCCTGTTTAGTATGTCAGCATTAAAAATTCCAATGCGTTCCATGTCGCCAAACAGCTCTACTGCGTCCTTCGCCCTGCCCACAGCGAGATACGCTTCGGATAGATTCCACATGATTTGAACCGAATCCGGCTGCAAGCTCAAAGCCCTGGAAAAATGCCCGATGGCCTCATTCGTTTGACCTATAGCATGTAATATAGCCCCAATATCGTTCAGGATTTCAGGATTGTTCGGCGCCGCACGCAGGTACCCCTGGAGAATATCAAAAGCTTCGCTAAGCCTGCCTGCCTCTGCTAACTCCAGCCCTTTCTGATAATGATCCGAATTCGTATCAATGCTCATCCTTTACGCTCCCTATCTGTCCGAAGAATACAAAATGCCTCGGGTTATTTTCAGAGACTCAGCAAACCGAGTACTCCAGAACAATATGTACACAAATTCCGTGCCATAAACCTAATCCCGCCTTATTGGGAACAAAACAGGCCCAAAGGCGGAATCTGTACAAATATTTGACGCCTGCATGTCGAGACAACTGCATAGCCACCGCCGAATACTCAAACCACGGTTGCACTCGAGTTTGCACGCATTTCTACTGTGAATCCCACTATATGTAGTCAAGCAATGACATAGACATCAGTTTTGCAGCCACAGACAACGACATCTGATACAAAAGCTCCCTTTCCGACAAATCGATGGTTATCTGTGCAATATCAGCTTCTTCCAATAATGCCGCTTCATCCTGAGTGCCGAACTTCGTATTCTCAACACTCGTCTTTAAATGCTCAAGGAATCCGATCTTGGAGCCAATAGAGACGGATTTCTCCACCAGAAGAGAGCGGACTTCCTCCAATGCACCTATCACATTGTTCCGAATATCTTCCAATTGGCTGCCGGAAATACTTCTTTCATTCCTCAGTATATCCCGAGCGCTTATCAGGCTGCCAAACAGATCGTACGTGCCGGGCACACTGACCATCTCAACTCCAGTGCTGCCAATATTGGTGGCATCGACGTACAAAACCTCCCCGCTTGCGTTGGTCACCGCAATATTGCTCACATCTCCGGAAGTCGGCACAGTCACAGTAGTGGTTCCATCGTCAATTGAGAGCTTGTAGTTACTACCGTCGTGGGTCACCGTCAGCCATGTATCGCCCTTGACGCTCGATGTACCCGTCCCGCCGGCGGCTCCCGTATCGCCGAAGAAAACCGGATCGCCCCGGTCGTTGGAGTGAAAAAGGTCAAAACCCACGGACAGGGCGGATGAATCAACTCCTGGCGCCATCTCGATAAGGCGCTTGTCGTAACTGCCTTGGTACGTCACACTTGTGATCTCACCATCGGTGCGTTCGACAGCGTAAGGGGTTGTCCTCGAATTGTCCCCTCCAAAAAGATACTCATTCATGTGCTGTATATTTGCCAGAGACACGATGTGCTCCAGGACATCGTTCAAACCGTCGGCGATCCGATCTCTGCCCTCCTGTCCGTAGACCCCACCCACAATCTGCGTTAGATTGGTTTTGGCTTCCGCCACGGAGGAAATCATACTCTCGACCATGGACAGACCCATCTCCATGCTATCCGACGACATTGAGATTGTTTCCATGAAGTGGTCCAGAGATCGTTCCTGAGAGTTCAATCCCATAACCCGATAGGCCGCCGAAGGCTCGTCGGACGGTCTGTTTATCCGAGAACCCGTGGACGCCTGCTCCTGGAGCTTCAACATGGCCTCGGAATGCACATGTAAAGCATAGCTGACATTGTTGCTCACGCTGTTGAGTGTACCGCCCATTCTAAGCGCTCTGTAATTTACAGAGTCTCCATAATACTCGACATAGTCGTTCTAATCGTGGCCAGGTATTTTGCAATAGACTGGAACATTTGCTCGAACACCAATAACTGCGCAGCCTCTTCATTAATGTTCACACCGCTTATATCACTTTGCTGATTTAATAGATTCTGGACTGTCGCCTCTATATTGTCTTGGCGCATTTTCTTCGTGGATACTGACTGGCCGAGATCGGTAACCACCTTCCGATAGTAATCCCCACAAGCGAGAGACCCCAGGCTGGTGATGGCCAGATCCTTCACATCCGCCATTCGCAAGGCATTTGTGTTGTCGGTCATATCCGCCCCAAGGGCGCTTGCCACCCGGCTCGGTGTATCACTGATCTGTGTGCATATCGCTATATCTTCGGCGCTGCTGCCCGAGAAGAAAGTGTTTAATCCCACTGCTGATAGCAAACCAGATGTATCCGAATCGCCAAATGCGTCAACCTCAAAAGTGTCCCCGCTTACCAAATCACCGGTTGTCAGCGTCACTTTAATCCCATTACCCACATCAAGCTTGTCCCCAGCCGCATATCCTGAGCCTACGTTGAGGGTCGCGACGGTATCACCGTCTCCGTCGGTTACGGACAACTGCAATGTGCCATTACCAACTGAATCAGTCCCTACGGTGGTAAATGTGAAGGTCTGGTTCTCCGTGCCCGTATAGATTCCCGATACTGCAACCGTCGGCGGCGAAGAGCCGTTGAAATCGCTGTCCGTGGGTGAAGACAGAACACTCGGTAGGAAATCGAACTTGTAGTTCGCATCGGCCAGAATGCTCAGCTTCGAAGCAGTCACTGACGCATTCAGCCCTGTGATCGACGAGATATCGGTGGCGACAGTCGCCAACGTATCGTCAGAGGCATCGATCAGGATTTCGTTGCGTGTGATCGCTCCAGTGCTGGTGTTGATGACCCGAATGAATATGCTTCCATCGCTCACGGTAGGAGTAAAATCGCTCACGCTTGCACTGGCCATCGTCCACCCTGTCAGCGAAGTAAAAGACCCAGCCGAGCCAACGCCTTGAACGTGACACTCGTTGATCTGCTGTACGATAGCGGCCGCCAGGGTATCCAGATTATCGTGTACATCACCTATCAAATCGTTCTTGAGAGACAACAATCCTCCTATCTTGCCTCCGTCAATTTCGGTCAAGAAGTGGGTGGTGCCCGCCGCGGCAATTCCTAACAGTCCGGCATCGTCATAGCCTGCATACATGCTTGTTATAGAAGAACCCATCACAAGTGGAAGACCGCCAAGAGTAACATCGATAACTCCAAAATCTCTCTCAATCGTCTCGATACGAACAAGTTTTGATAGATCGCTAATCAACCGGTCTCTTTCGTCTCGTATGCTGTTGGCTGTACCACCCAGGACCTCTACCCTCTCAATACTATCGTTGAGCTGGCCGATCTGGCTGGCATAAGTGTTGACAGATTCGACTACACTGTCCGCCTCCTGCCGGATTCCGTTCTCAAGAGTCTCCAGATATTCACCAACCGTTCTGAACTGACTGGCCATCGAATCGGCATCGCTGATAGCCTGATTATGGTAGACTGAGTCTCCAGGATGTGCGCTTAGATCCTTGAGAGAATTGAAAAATGTGTCAATGGCAGCACCCAGGCCTCCTTCTTCAGTCGACATCTCGCCTAAAACACTCTCGACCATCCTTAACATCGAGACTTCTGTTCCAGAGTGTTCGAGCAAGGATTGCTGACGCAGCAATTCCTGCTCCACAAGCCTGTCGATCATCCTGGTAACGTCCTCGACCCTGACACCAGTACCGAAAACAACGGTGCCGGTCTGCGTCGGAGGCGAAGGTCTCAGGTCAATCCTTTGCTTGTGGTAACCCTCAGTTGCGGCGTTGGCAATATTATTGCCGATGACATCGAGTGCCTTTTGAACAGCATCAAGGGCGCCTATGCCTATAGAGTAATTCGACATCCATTTTGCTCCGCCTGAAAACCAGGCTGCTCAGAACCGCATGTTCACGAACGCTGCGCTAGATTGTAGTTCTGTTGTTCCATTGGATTTATATGTGAGCGCCGTGGTCCTGCCGAATTCCATGATGCCATTCAACAGCAATCGATTGAACCTCGCACACTCGGACAGAAGAAACGCAGTTCTGGAATACTCGGCCCTGAGCGAGCCGACCAGCGATATCAGTTCTGCCTTTTTCGCTGCAATGCCGAGATGCTGAGGGTCGGCAACAGCTTCTTCAAGTCGTGTCAACGTGACTTTCTCCACTTCCCAGCCGAGCATTTCGGCAAGCGTTTCTCTTATGGACATTCGCTTCGATTCGTTTTCCGCGTTGCCATCGAGCCGGGTTTGAACGCCCTCAAGCAGGCTCCGCAGCCCTGTCTCATCCCGCTTGAGAACCAGCCCGCGTAACTCGTCCAGAAGCAATAGTTTACTCCGCAGGTGTTGAATATCGACATCCAACACTTTCAGCAACGCGACCACATGTAGCTCAATGTCCACTATCGTCGATCCCATAGTATCTTATCCAACCGACTCGGCTGTTTTAGCCGTCTTCGCCGTTGTCCCATCCGAATCATTCAGAAATTTGTATATATCCTTCCACAGCCCGAATCCGCCCTTGTCAGCAACACCACGAGCGAGGCACGACCAGAATAATCCATCTACCTGTTTCGAAGTGCCGTCCTTCTCGAATCCCCAGTCTCCAACCGTATTCTTCATCTGACTCAGGACCCTCTCGATCAGAACAGATTCGAAATCCTTTGCCGCCTGCTCCTTTCTGAGTGCCGAGGCGCCGCTGATATTCTCAACATTAGGCAGCACGCTTGGCGGCACGACATCTTCTCTCTGAATCATAATTGGACTATCCATAGGGTTACTCCTACATTATTTCCAGACGCGCCTGCAACGCGCCGGCTGTTTTCAAAGCATTGAATATCGCTATCAGATCCCTCGGTGTGGCGCCTATCGCATTCAAGGCCTTGGCCAGATCCGATACCGTAACCACCTTCTGCATAGGCACCAGATAGCCCTGTTTCTCTTCAACGCCCATAAGCGTCTCAGGAACCTTCTCCGTCGTGCCGGCGTCCGAGAAATTGCCATTGGGTTGTGAGACAGTCTCTGTTTCCTTGATCTTCACCACCAGACCTCCCTGCGAGATCGCAACCGATGAAATGCCAACGGTCTCACCAACCACGATCGTCCCGGTGCGCTCATTGATAACCACCACCGCAGGACTGTCCACCTCGACGTTCAGCAAGGTAATGCTGTCGATAAATCCGTTCACATGCTTTTGAGTGATCTTCTCCGGAATCGTAATGCGTATCGTCCCGGCATCGAGAACCACCGCACTCTCAGGATACAACTGGTTTATGGCCTTGCCGATGTGCTCGGCAGTGGCGAAGTCGTTGTTGCGCAAATTGAGACTGACGAATCTCAAGGACCCTACGGTCTCAACTATGGTAGCCTTCTCTTCCTTCTCTACGTGCGCCCCACCAGGTATTCTCCCGACAGTCGGATGGTTCTTCGTTATCGAGGCCTGCTTGCCTGATGCCGACCAGCCGCCTATGAAGACTGCTCCACGAGCAACCGCATAGACCTCGCCATCAATACCACGCAACGGCGTCGGCAGAAGAATTGCACCCTGGAGAGTTTCCGCATCGCCTATCGAAGAAACATCAACGTCAATGCGCGAACCTTCCTGAGCAAATGCACCCAGCTCAGCCGTCACCATTACTACCGCAACATTGCCGCCGGTCAGATCGGTCGGATTTACTACAATCTCAAAATCCCTGTAAAGGTTTGTCAGCATCTGCTGAGATGGAAGCGTCTTGTCGCCGGTATTGGCAAGCCCGACCACCAGACCGATGCCCGCCAACGGATTGCCCCGCATCCCCTGGACATCAACAATATCCTTGATACGCTCACACTGTCCCGTCCGAGCCGAAACCAGGACCATCGCCAACAGAAGTATAGATCGAATTCTCATAAATCTTTCTCTCAAAGCAACCGCCAAACAACTAAATCAACAGACAATTAGAACGGCCAGATGAAATCAAACAGTTTCCCAAGAAATCCCGGCTTCGTGTACGGTGCGGAAATGCCGTTGCTCTTCGTGACAATCCTGAAGTTGGCGATCTGCTCGCTCTTGACCGTGTTGTCAAACGCAACATCGCTCGGTCTGACTATTCCGCTGATCTCAATAGTCTGTATGTCGCCGACTATCTGGCGGTCACGCATGCCGAGCACAACCAGGTTGCCGTTCGGAAGAATGTCAATCACCACAACGGTCACGCTGTCAACGAAGCTGCGCTCATCCTTGAAATCGGCCTTGCCGTTCAGCAAGTTCGAGGATTCAGCTTCCATCGTAACACCCGGTATCTTGGGCAACAAATGATCTACATTCAGCTCTCCATTGAAAGTGGTGGATCTGCTTGTTGTTTTGCTGAGGTCCCGCTTGGCCTTATTGTCGACCTTGCTGTTTTCGGTGATCGTGACGGTAAGAATGTCCCCGATCCGCCGCGCCACATCGTCGGCATACACCCGTTTGACATCCTTGGACCTTTTAGACCAGATAGAGCCACCCCAGGCACAACTGCCCTGCAGGAATACGCACAATACCAGGATCGATAAAGCTAATGATCTACCTCTCATCGTTTTTCCTTCTAAAAAGTTGGTTCCACCGTTCCGTCACTGCTCACCTTGGCCACTATCGTGCGTCCGGAGTCTATATTCTGGACCTTGACGTATTGGCCGACCTTGCCTTCCTCCAGGGCCTTGCCCATCGCCGTAATCAATAGTCCGAATCTTTCAATTCTTATCATCACACTCTGATTGCGTTTGAATACGACAGGCGGCTCGACCGGCCCAATCATGTTGGACTTTATCTCGGTGTTTGCCGACAGCCTGCGTTTGGCGATAAGGCCGTATGGAGCAACCATATCCGATGAATCAGGATGGCTCAGTACGGTCTTTTCGATCTTGACGTTGTCGGCGCTGATTACTGTGCCGATCGGAATATCGACAATCGCTACGAACTTGCGTCCGTTATACTTAAAACGGAAAGTCACCTCGCGTATACCCACCCTGACGCCGTCTACAATCACGCCAATTTCAACCTTGGCCAAACCCGGCATGTTGGTGACCACCAGTCGCGGGGATAGCTTCACATCCTTGGGCGTTCCCTTCAAAAGCAGCTCCTCCGATGCACGAATGACCTTCAACTCACAAATCGACCCGGAAGGCGGATATTTCGCAAGATATGCCTTGGCTAATTCGACAAACTGCCCATTCTTTATTACACGCCCTCGGTGCTTTATCACCATCACCTCAGCGCCAGTCAGCTTTACCTTGGATACCACAATGCCGTTGCTGGCCAGCCTGCCCAACAAAACGGCCCTGCTCAGGACCAGTGACTGTCCCGGCACAACCAGCTTTCCCAGAGGAATCTTTCCCGCCTTGTCCACAAACGAACTGCTGCCCCGAATTATGCTCACCTGCCCCAAAGTCGGCACGGCAACGTTAACCTCAACTTCCCTCGGAAGATAAATCGAAGCCGAATTGGCATCCGCGATTTCACCGCCCATGCTGTTGACCGAAGCCAACACACAGGCAAGCATAATTATTGTTGTCATCTTACAATTATTCATCGATACCCACCTTAGAATCTGGCTATCTCGATTGCCTTGCGGAGCATCTCGTCACCCGCTCTTATGGAACGTGAACTCGTCTCGTATCCCCGCTGAGCGGTTATGAGGTTCACTAATTCCGTTATCATCTGCACGTTGGACTTCTCCAGGAAGCCGGACTGGATGATCCCATAACCGTTAGTCCCCGGTGTGCCGGTCGTGGCGGTGCCGCTTGCCTCAGTTTCCGCAAGCAGGTTCTCACCTTCATTCGAAAGCCCCGATGGATTGGCGAATCGAGCCAATGTAATCGTGCCGACGACCGATTGAGTGCCCGAAGCCGTGGTCACGTTAACACCGCCATCCTGACCGATATTGACCGCGACAGCATCCGTAGGTATCGTAATCGAAGGCGTAATGAAATATCCGCTCGACGTCAGCAGCTCGCCATTGGCCCCCTTCATCAGCGCTCCGTCGCGAGTGTACTTCGTGGTGCCGTCAGGCATCGTAACCTGTAAAAAACCATCACCGGCAATGGCGACGTCCAGGGACCTTGTCGTATTAACCATCTCGCCCGCGTCGAAGACCTTGACCGTGTTGGCTGCACGGACTCCACTACCGACTTCCAGGCCATTCGGTGACTTCATACCCGATGAGATTTCCGTGCCTGACTCTCTCATTTTCACGTAAAGAAGGTCCTGAAAATTAACCTGACTTCGTTTGAAGCCGGTGGTGTTCATGTTGGCAAGGTTATTTGCCGTAACATCAACCATCATCTGCTGGGCAGCCATCCCGGTTGCTGATGTTGAAAAAGCTCTTAACATATCCTTCTTCTCCTTGTAAACACCTGCATACAGCAGGCATCGAACACTGCTGTAATACTAACCCATCGCCACGCCGATAATGCTCTTCGCTGAATCCCTATTAACCGAAACGAATTGCATATTCGCTTGATAAAGTCGTGTTACCATAATCATATCAACCATCTCTTCCACCATCTCAACATTGGAAGACTCCTGGAATTTCTGCTGAACAGTCATATTTGTCGGTTCTATAGTCTTTGCGCGATATGGCGCCTGAAAGCAGCTTGCACCGACAGGCGCAAGCCCCTGCTCGTCCTCCGGCTTGAAATCGACAAGCTTCAATTTGCCTATAGGTTGTCCGTCACCACTGATACTCCCATCCCTCGACACGCTTATTTGTGATAGACCTACATTTGGCGGAACGGTAATCGGACCCGAGTCACCGGCGACTATTCGCCCCGACATATCAACAATCTGCAAATCGTTGTTCAGACGGAACGCACCGTTTCGCGTATAGAGCGGACCATCAGGCGTCTCGATCATGAAGAAGCCTTTGCCGCCCAACGCAAAGTCCAGCGGTCGGCCCGTTTCAATGAGGCGCCCCTGCGAGAAATCGAAAGCAGGTGTGGGCTCACTCTCCTCGGTAAACTGCTCGCCTGTGATACTTCCCTGGGCCTTTAGCGTTTTCGAAAACGTGTTATATCTGCGCTTGTATCCGACCGTATTCACATTAGCCAGATTGTGCGCAATGATATTAAATTCCTGCTTCAGGCCGCTTATCGTCGAACCAACTTGAGCCGTAATTTCTGACATCTCAGCTTCCCCCAATCAACGACGCTTCTTCAACACTTTCCGAAACGTCCGAAGCTTTGTCACCGGCATGCAGCCTTATCCCGGCGGCATTCGTCTCGTGAATAAGCTCATCAACATTCGCATCGCTAAGGCCAATCAACTCTATCGCCAGTGACCAGCCATTCGTCACCCTCTTGACATGTCGCACAATACCTACATCCTCCAGCATCATGCCGGGTGTTTGTTCGTCTGAATCCTCCTGCTCGGTATGTTGTCGATCACCCTTCTCATCCAGACCAAGCACGATCAAAACGTAGTCCCCAATGTAGGCGCTCAGAACCGACTCGATTCGCAGCCCCGGACCCGCCAGTTCCGTTAGCACGGCGGGAACAAACTCCGGCGGCCCCCACTCCATGGCCTCAATCCTTTCGGACCTTGAGACATTGGACTGCCTGCGGTTGTTTGTTGTCGTGTATTTCTCCCCGCTCCGGTCAACACCTGCCTGACGCACCGGGGTAACTGCAAATGAAAATCTCGCCATAAAAGCCGGCTTGTTGACCGGAATACGTGGGAACCGACGACGGTTGCTGAACTTGACACTGCCGGTGTGATTTAACGTCAATACCATTCCGCCGGAATCGATCACGGACGCATCAAACTGCCAGATCGAAGCTCCCGAATAGCATTGAACGGACCAGATATCACCAACATCGGTCTCAATCGAACCGGATAATCTGATCCTGATATCAGAATCGCTATTTTGCACGACTGTTCCTTCGACGTTGTTCGGACCGGGCCCTTCAGTTCTCGTCAAATACAGTTTCTTGCCTATAGGTATTTGTCTGCTGCTAAGATGCGTCCCAACAGCCGGTGTGGCAAAGTTGGATGGACGCGCTTTGAAGCCCAGCTTCTCCCGCAGGAATGATAGCTCCACCTTTAAGCGTTCGACATCCTCCGGATCATGTTGGACCGCCACAAGATCCTCCATCATCTTCTCAGAACCACGATCAAAGGCGGTAGCGATAGTGAAAATCGATTCAACCTGCCTAAGGCCCGCCTTCTCTGCAAGCGAAACCAAAAGCTGGCATTCGCGTTCACTTAAGCCCATTTGCTTTACACGATCGCCAAACGTTAATCGCCTATCCTTTTCGTCCCGTTTCCTGCGAGATCGCAGAATCCATACAAACAACACCACCACAAGTACTGCCAGAACAATACCACCCACTACTTCCGGAAGCCATTCAACTCGAGAACCGCCCGAAAACCTGCCCATGGCATTCCAACGCTCGGTCGGTGTCAACGCCAAAGCGATTCGTGAGAATCCTGTTATCACCTGTGTCATTAACATTTCATTCGAATCCTGCAAGTACGTGCTCTGCCACTAACACCGGGGCAAAGCCGCCTCACCATTACCTGATAAGGCCACTCAATTCTCTGAGAATATCATTGGCCACCCTGATCGTCCTGGCATTTGCCTGGAATCCGTTCTGCGCCTGAATCATGCTCACAAACTCGCTCGCCACATCGGCGTTCGATTTCTCCAGCGCCCCGCCGTGGATAGTCCCTGCACCACCTGTCATTGCCTGCGTTGCTATCGCCTCGCCTGAGTTCGCCGAGGGAATCGCGTATCCATTACCGATACTCTCCAAACCTGCCGTATTCTGGAACAGCGCCACCTGCAACGTGGCAATGTCCTTCTTGATACCGTTTGAGAAGGCGCCGATCAAAGTGCCGCCGTTATCCACCGACACTGTTGACAGCCTGCCAGCTTCATATCCGTCCTGCTCTCTCGCAACGGCAGTACTGTTCCCGGCGAACTGCGTCAGCCCGTTGAACTGCCCCGATGTGCCAAGGTCCATTGAAATCGTCTGTGGATTCGATGAATCATGTGCGAAGGACACCACAAACTGAGCTGTATCACCCGTCGTGCTGTTAAGGCCGGAATATGAGCCGGTTGCCGAATCAAATTCAATCCCTTCTATTCTACGATTCCCAAATGTTATTGAACTCACATCGCCTGTGATCGCGGTTAAGACCATATCCCAGGAATTAGCGGTATCTGTACGCACAAATGCGCCTGAAAGTGTGTGAGAACCGCCCAGAGAGTCGTACACTGTGATATTGACGTTCTTGACCTCGGTTCCTCCCACCGTCGATACCTCGAAGTATCCCGGCATTGTCAGATCAGCCGTACCGCTGTTCGCAAACGTCAGTTTCATATCAGACTTGCTGTATCCGTTGCTCGTGTCTGTGACTTTGATTTTACCGCTGGTGAATGTAGCTGCGCCGGCGGAGCCCAAAACGGTATTAATATGTGAGAGAAGGTCGGCAACTGTCGTGGTGGAAGTCACGCTCAGCGGGGTGCTGTCGGTCAAGGCTGTCCCGTCATGATCGTAACCAGATACCGTAATCGTGGACGAGCTGAGTGTCCCGGAGGCGTACTGGTCCAGAGCCGTCAGTAAAGTCGTGCTTGTAGCGCTGCTCGCACCGTCACTTGTGGTTAATGCAATATCTGAAGAGAGAATGTTGGTTTGTGTCGTTGCAAGCTCATTGTCAGCACTAAGATTACCGGCAATCACAACCTCAGATGTTTCATTGGCATTCATGGCAACGTCATACGGAACGCTGATGTCGCTATCGCCGCTCGCCTGGAAGCCGTCGCTCTCACCCACTTGCCCGATGCGCTGTACCCTATAGCCGGTTGCCGGGTCAATCAGGTTCGAGCTTGCGTCAACCGCAAACGCCCCGGAACGCGTGTAAACATTCTGTGAACCGTCACTGAGCACGAAATAACCTTCACCCTCAAGTGCTATGTCCAGCGGGTTGCCCGTGTTCACGATATTGCCCTGCGACATGTTAGGCGATATTCCCGCAACCCCAACACCGCTGCCCATCTGCTGCGGGTTCGTGCCGCCGACGGCATTGGTCGGCTGTGAGGCCTTCTTTATGGTCTGGCTCAAAAGTTCCGAGAAGGTTATCCGGCTGGACTTGTAGGCCGTCGTATTCACATTGGCAAGGTTGTTGCCTGCTACGTCCAGCATCTTCTGGTGCGCCTGCAAACCAGTAACTCCAGAGGCAAGTGCAAAACTCATCTGTCTATCTCCTTACTACGTACCCGCGCGTCAATTCTTGACAGAAATGATATCATCCAAAGCTACCAGGCGATCTCCCGCCAGTAAGGTAATGTCACCATCTTCGCCATTCAATACCTGATCGACAACTCCACTACTAATCGCACTATCATCCTCGTCGCCGTCTTTGAAGGAAACCGTCTTGCCTATCAGTGAGTTGGCGTATGTGCGGTTGGTCGCCGAAAGAACATCCGAGAAGCTCGTGTTCATATTCTCGAGCTGCTGCAGTTGGGAAAACTGCGCCAATTGTGACGACATTTCCTCGTTGCTCATAGGTTCGAGCGGATTCTGATACTGCAACTGCGTGACCAACAGCTTCATGTAGTCCATCTGCATATCACTTGCAGATGTTATTTCCGAAACCGATGCCATATATTCAACCTCATTCTATTTTAAATATTTCCATTGTTGTCCGTACCGCCAAGCGCATGGCGCAGACCATTCTCTTGTAATAGCAACCACCGTGCCATGTCGAATATCCAGCAAGATGCCAACCGCATAAACCGCTGCAGCTAAAGCACTTACGACCCAGCTAAAAAAGATGCACACCACCCAATCCAGATATCGTCTGCCGCTGAAAAGCCTTATAACAAGACATTTCTTCCTGTGTCACAGAAGAACTTGCCGCTCCCGGCCTTTTGCTCCAACGCACGCCGACCACGCTCCAGGACCACGAACGTAAATTAGAAACTCGGTGGATTGACAAAAATTTACGTCCGTCCCATAAACCTGATATACCTTGCACCGCCGTTCTAAATATACGACCCTCAGAGTCCCATAACTCCATATCACAGCAACGCCATATTCGCAGGTCCCATAAGCACGATGACTAATCGGTAATGTGCAGCAAAATTCGTCAGCAAAAATGTCGTCCGTAAATCTCGCGTCCAGTGGTAATGCTTGCGAAACAATGTCCTATAACTTGACGTCCCTCGCAAAGTATGGGCTTTAAGCATAACGTATATGGTGACATTATTGGCCCGTCCCATAAAAGAATTAAAGTTTTTTGTCCTTATCTGACGATTAACGAGACAGTAATTTCAACAAGACGGGATAATTGTGGTAGTGACATTCATCTTCTGGATTCTACTTGTAGACCCGTTGGGATAGGCTGTATTGGGGGCCAAATGAGTTTAACCAGAGTTGTTGCCGTTGGCAAGGCGTCTCATATTCATGAGCTTGCCCGGCAGGTAGGCAGTGAGGTCTATGCCGCCGACAATATCGTCGAGGCTATTGAAATAGTCCAGACTGCAAATCCAGAGTTGATACTCTTCGATCATCAATATGGCCGGAATGGCGCCTCTGAATTCATCGAACAGGTAAACAGAAGCTCAAACGCTCCGATCATAATTCTCAACGGCAGCGAAGAACACGCAAGCGTTCTTGCTAAACTAACAGGAATAGGCGATTGCCGCAGTGAAGCAACGAAGAACACACGGGCTGATGCACGAAGCCCGCAAGCCACACCACGCGCTGATGATGTGTCTCTATCCGGATCGACCGACAACAAAATCTTCGCAGCAGACTTTGCCGCCTTAATCTCCATCGTCGGACGAAGCAAGGCCATGAAACATACAATCAGGATGATCGAGCTGGTGGCGTCGAGCCGCTGCAATCCCATTTTGGTTGTAGGAGAAACCGGAACAGGCAAAGAGCTGGCCGCCAAGGCTGTACACTTGCTCAGACACCCGAACGAACCGTTCATAGCTGTTAATTGTGCGGCTCTCACCGCGAACCTTCTCGAAAGTGAGTTGTTCGGACACGCCAAGGGATCTTTCACTGGCGCCAGTTGTCAGAAGACCGGTCTGCTGGAGCTCGCCGGCTCCGGAACCCTCTTCCTTGATGAGATAAGCGAAATGCCCCTTGATCTTCAAGCCAAGCTGCTCCGGGTTCTGCAAGAGAAAACCTTCAGGAGAGTCGGCGGTACGGGAGATGTAGTTTGCGATGCAACAATAATTGCATCCAGCAATCGCAATCTGCTCAAAGAAGTACAGGAGAACCGCTTCAGACGCGATTTGTACTATCGTTTGAACATAAGCCCAATTACCATGCCACCGCTTGCATCTCCCGGACGTAGGGAAGACATTCCGCTGCTGGCTGATTATTTCCTGAAAAACTCCAAAATTTGCCCCGACAAAAGCGGCAAGATTACTTCACTGACCAGCCTGGCAATGGAAACCCTGACACAATACTCATGGCCCGGAAACGTTCGGGAACTGCACAACGTAATTGAAAGGGCAATTCTGCTTGAAACGACCGATAAAATCGGCTTAAGCAGCATTGTAATAGACCCCACCGAGTGCACCGAAGCCTCTTGCAACGCAGCAACCGAAAAATTCAAAGATCTTTCACTGGCAAGCGCCGAACGTGAGCTCATCTCACGAGCCCTGCAAGAGACTGGCTGGCAGAAAACGCGTGCCGCAGCCCTGCTCGGAATCACCCGAGCCACCCTCTACGCCAAGGTCAAACAATACAACATCGAGAGAGGATCGTATGTTGCCAAGGCTACGGACTTCGAATCGGAAAACGAGTGCACGGACCAGCCGTTAGCCGTAACAGCATAGCCCACAATACAGCTTACCACCAAGCATAGCCTATGTCAGAAATTAGACCGGCCCGTATAGAATTCTGACACACCGATCCCCTTTTTTATGGCGAAACCGCGGCTTTTTCGCAGGTAAAGTCTCAGAATCGCCTGCTCTTTCGTACTCATGTGACTTTGGCATGGTGCTTGCACTATAACCGAATATGGCGACAGAAGAAGACAAACACCAGTCTGCACAAGATGCTCCCAATATGCTGGAGGCGGACGAGTTGTTCGCTGGTCAGATAAACGAGGAAATTCTGGAGCAGCAGGTCTTCGTCGGCAACGAGGATTTCTACAAATCGCTCGTGGACTTTCGCAGCTCCGCCAAACAACCACACAGAGCCCCCCTTTTCGATAAAAGCTCGTTTGCGCTTAAGATTCCAAAAAACAAAGTGCTTGCCGTCCTCTGCGTTGCCCTGATCGGCATCTTGTTACTGCGCCAGTTCCCCAAACAACCTGCTGAGCGTCAAACTGAGCCTGAGGTAACATCGTCTGCTCAGACAGAGCCTCCAACCCAAAATCAGCCTCAGGCCACACAGCCGGCGCCTGAACCTGTCCAATCCGTGGATGAATCCTCACAAGAACCAGAGCAAACACTGGCCTATCCGGTCTCACTGAAGGTTGCCCAGGACCTTTACCAAACAGGAAAATATCAGGAATCCTACGAAGCTTACAAGCAGCTCAGCCAGAGTGTCTCAGAAAACATGACCCAGCAAAAAAGCATACTCAGACTGAGAATGGCCATGTGCACCGAGAGAAACGGCGATAAAGAACGGGCGAGTCAACTGTTCGATCTCCTGACAAGAAGCGGTTCCCCATTCGTCAGTGTGATAGCAAACTATCAACTCTGCATTCTCCAAATGCAAAAAGGTAACTATCTCAGGGCGAGAAGCAGCATATGCAAGGCCATGTCTCTCATCAACGCAATTGATCTCGACAGAGAAACAACTCTTTCACTCCAACAAAATGCCGATTTCTTCGCCGCCGAGGCAATCACCAGACACGTGTTGTTCCTAAGCAACCAGGACTCAGATCTCCCCGCAGAGCTGTGGAAGCAGCCGCAGCACATAGATCCAATGATGAACCTCGATGAGGACCGGCTGCAATATATTGCCGGTAGTGGCCTCGACGTAATGAAGGACGCTCTGCTGGCGCCGCGAGTAAAACAGCTCGAACAGACCGATGGCACTGATCGATGGTATGTCGTATGTAGTGGAGCCTCGATTGAAGAGCTCTTGTCGCGATTTGCAGCCGAGGCCAACCTCGACATCTTGTGGGGTTACACAGGTGCATCAGACTCCGAAGCGGCTGAAATCGCTGTACGAAAAAGGCCTATTAACATTTATCTGCCGGCGGCCACCATCAACCAACTAATCACGATAGCGACAGGAAGTGTAGGCCTGATTGCTAAACTCGAAAACGACAAAACAATCAGGATCCTTAATCCGGAGGAGTACTCCTCACTATCAGATTACCTAAACCTGCTTACAGAAGAGACTACATACCTGTGGCAGAGATTCCTGCTTAACTATGATGCCGATCCGCGTACCGCCAATGTGCATTTTGCGCTGGGCCTTCTTCACTATCGGCAAAACAGAACAACCGAATCAATCGCAGAGTACAAACTTGTGGCCAACCGATTCTCCAATTGTCCTCTGTCGCCGTATGCCCTGTTGTACTCGAGTAGGATCAAGACGGATCTCCGCAATTACACCGATGCCATTGGGGATCTCAAAGAGCTTGTTGTTCAGTATCCCGACAGTGAAATTGCTGATCAGTGTTATATGTACCTGGCCCAGAACACGTTGAAAGCCGGTCTTAAGAAAGAAGCCGCCAAAGCCTATATCAAGGCCTACAGCCTCAGCCTGTCATCTCAGGCCCAAAGCAACGCCGCTCTCGGAGCCAGTAAATGCTACTACGATATCAAGGACTATGAATCCGCGATCAGATGGCTGACACAATACATCACTCTGGCCGAAAACAGCGAGCCCGGCGAACTCTGGCTGGCCTACTGCATGCTTGGAAAGAGCTATCTGGCACAAAACAAATCGACACAGGCATGCCGGGCCTTCGAATACGCTCTCAGCGGCCAACTCTCAAGAGAGCAATATGTGGAAACGATTTCTGTTTTGATCTCAGGATACATCGAGCAAGGCCAATATGTTCATGCACTCGCCATCCTGGAGGATATAGAGATTCGGCAGCTCTCACAGAAAGACTCTGTGAAGATCATTTTGCTAAAAAGCAAAGTCCTCCGTGCGATGGGGCTGTTTGACAAGGCCGTGGCCCTTCTTGGCAACAGGGCGGAGTACATCATCGATCCGGAATTGAGCGCACAAATCTCCTTCGAGCTGGCCAAATGCCACATCGACCAGCACAATTGGCGGCAGGCGGAAAAGAAACTGATGGAGGTCCTCGTGGTAATCAAATCAGGACCACTCGTCAACGAGGCAACAGTCACCCTGGCGAACGTTTGCCTTCAACTCGAACGAGACACACAGACAATAACGCTTTGCCGGCAGCTTCTGGACTCGGACTTGTCGGACGACATCAGACAACGAACTACAAAGCTGCTCGTCTCCGCCTACAACCGGCAGAAAGACTACAACAGAGCGGCATTGGCTCTCATGGGAAAGTTGAAAGGGAATGAGAATCAAGAGCCAAAAATGTAATAATACTGATCGCACATATAGGAAGCTTGCTTTGCAACGCCAAAGCCTCTGCTGCGCTCTCGGTTTGGCTGTCATCGCTCTGTGTACACTAATTCCAACGGTAACCAACGCTGCTGCACACCAACAGAACGATCCCAATAGCACTCCGGCAACCGATTCTGCACAAGCTTTGCAAAACGCAGGCATGCCGAAAGCCCCATCAGAACCTAACGTGCAGACACAATCGCAGGCAAAACCGCTTGTCAAAACAACCTATGCTCCCGCCAAAGGCTATTCTACAAAGCTGGGACGAGAACTCTGGGAGGCACGAATCACCTCAGGTAAGGATCCCAACAACAGCAAAAAGACTGAACTACAACGGATGATAGCGACAATCCGGTCAATCAAACTAAAACAGTCGGAACCCGAAGTGAAAACGAGCGCTTTTGCAGAGCCCATCATCGAAACAAAGCCGAACATTGGCCCCGTAAATCCACCCAAACAAAAAGAAACCGTACCCGTTCCAGACAAACTCACATTACATTCACCTTCCGATGCGTTGTCGCCCGAGACTCTCGGACTGCTCAAAACGCAAATGCAGAAACCCCAGGAAGTAAACGAGCCGTTTGAGCTGGCTGAGGTTCTATATCGCAGCGGGTATCTATCCGAGGCGGCTATTGCATACGAGCAGGCTTTGTCTCAAATGGATCCAAAAGATGCTAAGATCGCAAAATCGAGAGCCTGGACATTGCTGCAGATCGGCAACTGCGTGCGAAAGAGTAACCCGCAAGAGGCAATCCGTAAATACAGGCAGGTGGTTGACGAGCATCCTGACTCACCCTGGACGGACCTTGCCCGAACCATGAATAATCTGACTACATGGTACGACCAGGACAAACCACACACCGTCATCGCGGATAAGCAAGAGCCTCAGTCCAATTCGCCGAATTAGAAGAGTAATCATAAGCTGAGTATCAGCGGAGTAGCAATAACGTGACTAATAATGAAACAGCAGTAAACACTAACCAACAGAACCGGATAGCCAACGTGCTTATAGTGGATGATGATCCCGCTCTGGCCCGATTCGTGCTTGAGATTCTTGCACGCAAGGGTATCCGTGGAATAGTTGCCGACAGCGAGGAAACAGCCGCCGGCCTCCTGGACAGACATGACTGGGACCTTGTGTTAGCCTGTGAAGAGATACGTCAACGTCCGATCCTGCCGCACAATCCTCAGGGTGGTTTCAAACTCCTTCGCAGAATTAGGCAGAACTCGCCTGAACTGCCCACGGTCATTATAGTCGACTCCCGGAAGATCGCTCAACGGCCAGAACGAATCGTCGCTCAGACTGTCAACGCCATGAGAGCGGGTTTTTACGATTGTATGATCAAGCCCCTACAGCGAGAGCAGTTAGAGTATCTTTTGGATACGCTGCTGCCGAACCACGACCTGAAAGTCTGCGATTCGGCCGAACAAGGAATAAGGACTCTATACAGAATTGTGGGAAAGAGCGAGAAACTCAAGCATACCGTTGGCCTCGCACGAAAAATAGCCCCCACATCAGTTCCAGTTCTCATCGCAGGCGAGAGCGGCACGGGCAAAGAGCTAATCTCTCATCTGATTCACCACAACAGCAAGAGAGCAACGGCGCCGTATATTAGAGTCAATTGTGCCGCACTGTCCGAAACTCTGCTTGAGAGCGAGCTGTTCGGCCACGAAAAAGGCGCCTTCACCGGCGCATACACCCAACGAAAAGGCCGTTTTGAAATGGCCCACGGAGGCACTCTCCTGCTGGACGAAATAACTGAAACACCCCTGAGATTCCAGGCAAAGCTCCTCCGTGTTCTCGAACAACAGGACTTCGAACGGGTCGGCGGCAGCGACAATGTAAGAGTGGACGTCAGAGTAATAAGCACCACAAACAAGGACCTTCTCCAGGAGGTTACCGAGGGCAATTTCCGCCAGGACCTTTACTACCGCCTCAGCGGCGTGCGACTCCTGATATCACCTCTCAGAGAACGACCCGAAGACCTCCACGACCTGATCTGGCACTTCGTAAACATACACGCAGCCGATGCTAAAAGACACATCACAAGGCTTGATCCGACAATGATGGAGTTATTCACGAAATATCCGTGGCCGGGAAATGTCAGGCAATTGAGAAACGTAGTCCTGACATCGTTGATCCTGGGAACAGGCGAAACTCTCTCATTGGCTGATGTCTCGTGGCTATTCGATGAATTACAGCCCATATCCCAGGAGGAAACGACCCTGGATATTGACCGTCGCCAATCTTCCGACCTCGCTGGAGTTCCTTTGGTCCAAATAGAGAAAAGGGCTATACTCGATACACTGCAACAAACCGCCGGTAACAAAACCAAGGCGGCAAAAGTCCTCGGAATAAGCGACCGGACACTAAGAGACAAAATACGCCGATATCAGGAAGAGGACTGTCTGCAACCCGCCTGAACACCATAATTTTTTAGCAAAAAAGGCGAAACAGAAAATGGCAAACGAAGACGAAAAAAACCAGGAAACAAAGCAAAAGTCCTCAAAGGGGGCTATTCTGCAATGGGCAATCCTCGGATTAATTATACTCGGATGTGCGGCATCCGGCGCAGTGCTTGGAAGAATCCTCGCCGGCCCAACCAACTCTGAGGCTTCGCAGCCGGCCGAATCAGGTGAACCTGAAAATATGCTCGACTTAAAAACCAAGAACGCCGAAGAAAACCAGCAGCAAGTGTGGTACTACAAACTGGAGCCGGTCGTGGCGAATCTCGACGAGCCCAAAGTAACACGCTACGTTCGGGCTACACTTACCCTGGTGGTCAGCAACACGATGAGCGAGAAAAAAGGCCTCGATTTTTTCGAAACCAAAAAGCCTTACATTATAAATTGGTTGACTATATACCTCGCAAGCCTGACCGTCGAGGACATCCGCGGCGAAAAGAACCTCAAGCGTATTCAGTCCGACCTTGCGAGCCTGCTCAACGAAAAACTCTTTCCAGACTCCGAACAATACATAAAAGGCGTTTTGATACAGGAATTCCCCGTTCAATGAGCGACAAGTTGATACATAGCCTGGGCCAGGAAAAATTACAGCAACTTCTGGCCGCCATCGGTTCAAGGCCTGCACCACCGTCCGAGCAGCCTGATGTCACAGAGTACGACTGGACACTGCCTCGCTGTTTCAATACCGGCCAGCTCGCTGTGCTTCAAGACTTCGCTAAAGGAGTGGCCGCAAACGCAGCGGCCAGATTCTCAGACTTGTGCCAGAGCAATTTCAGTGTGACAATCTCTTCGATAACCGAGCATTTCGCTCTCGATATCCTCAACAAAACCGGCGAAGAGAATCAAAACGACTACTATCTGACTCTCGCCGGTGCTGAAGAACGTTTGTGCGGTTTTATCCACATCCCGCTGCCCAGCGCAATGGCATGGGCCGCTCAACTGCTGGGGGATTCGGAAACTAATACGAATCCCGACAGACAACTGTCGGAACTGGAGGAATCGCTCCTCTCGGACGCAGCGTTTGCGTTTATCGAGGCCTTTTCCGACTCTTTCGAAAACTCTGAATTCCAGGCCGTCAACAAAGTCACAAGAGAGCTTCCACAGCTTCCATTCCAAGACACTGATGAATTGTGTCGGATTACCTTTGAAACAAAGAAAGCTGATACCGAAGAAGGCTCAACAGCCCATCTGGTCATCCTTTCTCAGGAGTTGCTTGTAGTCGCCGGACGGGACAATGAAACAACTGATCAATCTACAGCCGAAGATGCATCCAAAGCCATTCTCAACTATCTTCTCGACATACCGATCGTTGTCACGACCCTGTTTGCATCTACAACAGTCACGCTCGAACAGGCAATAAGCCTTAAACAAGGGGACATATTGCTGCTCGACAAAAAACTTGATGATCCGATAGAGTTAATCGTGAACGATCGAGCTGTCTTATACGGTTGGCCGGTGCAATCAGAAAAGCGATACGCCGTGGTCGTCGCCGAAGGCGACCTCAATGATGAAACATGAAATATAAACACAACGGGTAATATAAACACAAGAGGAATACCTAAATGGCGGAAACAGCCGAAGCAGTAGAGAACCAGAAGGACCAGCAAGCTGATGCTTCCTCTGAAGGTTCGAAGACAACCGCTCAGGACGTCGAATTCTCCGAAGTTCCAGGAACAACTCCACAAGGCCCGATGGGCAGCATCGACATACTGCTTGACATGGAGGTGCCGGTCAAAGCCTCGATAGGCCATGCCGAAATACCCATCCGACAGCTTCTACAGCTTGGACCGGGCTCGGTGCTCAAACTCGAGAGAAGAATCGACGAACCCGTTGATTTATTTCTTAAGGACGCCAGGTTCGCCACCGGAAAAGTGGTCGTCGTTGAAAACCATTTCGCAATCAGAATAGAACAGATACTCGGCGCCGAGAATGAATCGGAGACATAGAACCGAATCAGTGAAAATCATACTTCGGGATAATCATAGCAATGGCACTTGCTGACAAATCAAATCCGTCGGGCGCAGCTTCGCTCAAAACGCCGTTCCATTCACACAGCAATATGATTCTTGCTGCGGGTCTGATGACGATCCTGGCCACATTGTTGATCCCGCTGCCAACGATGCTTCTCGACATGCTGCTGGCCTGCAGTATATCGTTGGCTGTGGCCGTGCTAATAATCACTCTCTCATCAAAAGAAGCCCTGGAATTATCCACATTCCCATCATTGTTGCTCTTTGTAACGCTGTTTCGCCTCTCTCTGAATGTCTCCTCGACGAGGCTGATACTCTTGCAGGGAAATGCCGGGAAAATCATCCAGACATTCGGCGATTTCGTCGCAGGCGGCAGTTTCGTCGTCGGCATGGTCATCTTCCTGATACTCGTCGTTATTCAGTTCATCGTAATCACCAAGGGCTCCGAGCGAATCAGCGAAGTATCCGCCCGATTCACACTCGACGCAATGCCCGGAAAGCAAATGGCGATCGACGCCGATCTGAACGCCGGACTTATCACAGAAGCCCAGGCAAACAAACGCCGAGAAAAGATTGTCAAAGAAAGCGAGTTCTACGGCGCCATGGACGGTGCCAGCAAGTTCATTCGAGGCGATGCCAAAGCCGGAATCATCATTACTGCAATTAACCTTGTCGGCGGCATCGCAATGGGCTATTCGAGAGGAATGAACGTCGGCGGAGCCGTAAAGACCTACTCTATTCTGTCGATCGGCGATGGATTGGTCAGCCAGATTCCTTCGATGATAATATCAATAAGTTCTGGCTTCCTCGTCACCAAGATATCATCGAAATTCAGCGTAGGCCAGGACCTCGGCAAACAGTTGTTCAGGACCAGCGAGCCGCTCACAATCGCCTCCTTTATAATAGGCGCCATGGCGCTTGTGCCGGGACTGCCAGCTATCCCATTCCTTCTGCTGGGCGTCGGAACCGCCCTGACAGGCCGGATGGTGGCGAAATCAGA